>NZ_LT629752.1:900000-1142500 GCF_900105145.1 Polaribacter sp. KT25b
CACAAGTAAGGTTAGGATTTGTACCTGCATAAAAACTTGCGTTTACTATATTACTGTTATTACCATTTGCTACATTTAAACTCGTTAATTGGTTAATAGCACAAGATAATCTTGTTAAAGCTGTATTATTAGAAAGATCTAAACTTGTTAATTGATTATTAGAACAATGTAACTGTTCTAAAACCGTATTATTAGAAACATCTAGACTTGTTAATTGGTTATTAAAACATTGTATTTGTTCTAAAGCCATATTATTGGAAACATCTAAACTTGTTAATTGGTTAATATATAAAGTTAAAAATTCTAAATTTATATTATTAGTAACATCTAAACTTGTTAATTGATTGATATGGCACCATAAGTTTATTAATAAGGTATTTTGGGAAACATCTAAACTTGTTAATAAATTACCATTACAAGCTAAGGTTGTTAAAGCAGTGTTAGCAGAAACATCTAAACTTGGTATTAAATTATTGGCACAATCTAAATATGTTAAAGCTGTATTATTAGAAACATCTAAACTTGTTATTACATTACCATTACAAGCTAAGGATGTTAAAGCTGTATTGGTAGAAACATCTATACTGCTTATGTAGTTATTATAATTACAATTTAACTCTGTAATATTAATAAATGCCTCAATACCTGTTAAATAATTAATCGTTAAACTACTAACGTCTATTGTTCCAGTAAAAGCACTTGCTTCACTACATTGTATTTCTGTATCCCCGTTTGTGTTTATTGCTGCGTTACCAACTAAATACGTTTTAAATTTTGTGTCTGGTATGTTTACGGTACAAGTTGTACAACTTGCACTATAAGTAGCAGTAGTATCTTTATACCAATCAGTTGGCGAAGTGCCTACAATAGCAGCATCTACCTCAATACAAGTTAACGCCGTATTATCTGTAGCATAAAAAGAGGTCATATTTCCATTATTTCCATTGGCTATATTTAAACTTGTTAATTGGTTCTCATTACACCATAATAATACTAAATTTGGTTGCGCAGAAACGTCTAAACTCGTTAATTGGCAATCAGTAGCAAAAAAGTCCTCTAAAGCGGTGTTAGTAGAAACATCTATACTCGTTAATTGGGTTCTACTAATAGCTAGCCTTACTAAAGCAGTATTAGCCGAAACATCTATACTTGTTATTGGGTTTGTATCAAAATCAAGTTCTGTTAAAGCTGTATTACTTGAAACGTCTAAACTCGTTAATTGGTTAGTATGACAACTTAAATTAGTTAAAGCCGTGTTAGCCGAAACATCTAAACTCGTTATTTGGTTTTCACCACATTTTAATTCTGTTAAAGCAGTGCTAGAAGGAAGGTTTATACTCGTTAATTGGTTGTCTCGACAATCTATACTTGTTAAAGCTGTAAAAGCTTCAATACCAGTTAAATCTGAAATATTTAAAGATATAGCAACTATTGAACCTGTAAAAGCAGTTGCTTCACTACATTGTATTTCTGTATCTCCATTTGTATTTATTAATGAATTACCTACTAAATATGCTTTAAAATTTGCGTCTGGTATGTTTACGGTACAAAGTGATGCTACTTCTGTTACACTTTTAAAACCAACCCAACCTGCTGTAGTATAAGCCGTTGTTGTATTTTCTGGTATGGTTAAATCTGTATCAATATTATTATTACTAAAAGTAAAACTTAATAATGTTGCTGGTGTTGTACTTTTTGAAGTAACGTCTGTTAAATAATAATTATTTTCAAATGCAGAAGCTCCAATAGTTGTTACAGACTCAGGAATGGTGATACTTGTTAATGAATTATTTTTAAAAGCAGCAGCTCTAATAGTTGTTACAGATGCAGGAATGGTAACATCTGTTAATGAATTGTAATCAAAAGAAGCATCTCCTATAGTTGTAACATTATAAGTAGATCCAGAATTAGTAACTGTTGCTGGTATGCTAATTGTAGTGCTTGTTCCTATATAATCATAAGTAGCAACGATATCATTATTTGTAATGTCTAATATTTGATAAACGATATCATTTTGAGTAAACGTATAATCAATTGTATTAATGGTATTAAAACCAACCCAATTGGCATCTATATATGTCTGTTCTAAACCAACTGGTATTGTTAAATCTATACTATTATTGTTATCAAAAACACCACTTAATAAAAATGATGGGTTTGTGCTTTCTGAAACAACTGATACTAAAGATGAATTATAATTAAAAGCATAAGCACCTATAGCCGTTACAGATGCAGGAATGGTAATATTTGTTAATGGGTTATAACTAAAAGCACTTTGTCCTATTGAAGTTACAGAATTAGGAATGCTAACACTTGTTAATGAATTAAAAAGGAAAGCATCTTCACCTATTGAAATTATTGAAGTAGGAATGCTAACACTTGTTAGTGAATTTGAACGAAAAGCTTCTTCTCCTATCGAAGTTACATTATACGTCGTTCCAGAAAAAACGGTTGAAGGTATGGTAGGTGTAAAATTATTTACATCTAAGTAGTCTATAACAGCGACTTCTCTAACAGAAGAAGCATTTGCTGAACCTGCTACAGTTATTTGATATTTAAAACCACCTACTGTAAAGATAGTTCCAACAGTTTGTTGTGCATTTGCCACCATAGCAACAAATGTTACTAAGAATAAAATTAATTTTGTTTTCATAATTTAATGTTTTTAATATTTATTTTTTCGTTTTTTAAGGCTTAATTATCTTACAGTAATGGTGTTACCACATCCAGAATTTTTACTGTACACTTTTGTATTGGTAGTTGTATTATTTACTTGTATATATGCATCTTGACCACAACTCCACTTTACAGAACCTCCAGTACTAATTTTTGTTCCTCTGTTCTTGCTTCCACTACGTGCTACATAAATAGCACTTCCGCTAGTATTTCGTAGCGTTACAAAATCTGCTTTTTGACGACTTTGATAATTTGCTTCGTTTTGTCTTTTTCTGCGCTCTAAGTCTTTCCATTCTGGTGTAGCTTTTACAGAATCATTATATTTTTTAGCTTCTGCATAAGATGCATCTTTGGCTGCTTTTTCTTTTGCCATTTTGTTTTTAGTAAGGTTTGCAACGTTTGTATCTGATTGTTTTTGGGCTGCAGTTCTACCTTCTTGTTTTGCTTTCATGGCAACTAAATAATCAGTAATTATTTTGTCCATATTCTTATTTTTGAACTCTTTATATTCAGATCCAAAAACACCTGCAGATCCTAAAGCTTGATTTTTTAACGCTTTCATTTTTGAGAAAAAAGAATTTTTCTTTTTGGTCTTTTTCTCAGTATCAGCTTTTTCAGGTTTTCCTGCTTTAATATATACAGCATTAATACCTTTAAAAGTGGCAAATTTTGTTGAAACTCCTTTAAGAGAAAAAACATAATCGCCAATAGATACATAGTAATAACGATAACCCCAATCTTCTCCACTTATAACAGATTCATAAGGATATCCTTTACATTCTATTTTTTTATCAGAAATATCAACTGTAAAATCAGTTTCTCCTTTTTTTGGACCTTCTTGTAGAATAGTAGAAAATTTATAACCTTCTCCTGTTGGTAAATATTCTTTTTTAAATTTAACAGGAGTTCCTCTTTCTTCGGCCTTGTAAGTTCCATTGCCCGCTTTAGACATCTTTATATATACATTATATATATCGTCTTCAGAAATGTTATCAAAAAAGCTTTTTTGTGCTTGTGTTACTGTAGCAACTAATAAAACGATTGCTAAAATTATTTGTTTCATTTTTTTCATTTGTATTGTTTTTGTAATGATATTAGTTTGTTTTTCGTTTCAAAACTATTACTAAACAAGCATCTAAATCATTCAAAAAACATCCATTTACACCATAAAACTACTATTTAGGTCAAAAAACAACCATTTGGGTCAAACTGATGTTATACTTAAAATTTAACAAAATATATATGAGTCATATTTAGTTTATATAAGTTAATTATTTACTGCTATATTTATTATATATACAAGTTAATTAAAATTAAAAATTATGAAATTAAAAGGATTGTTACTCGTATTATTGGTTAGTGCTTTACATATAAATGCACAAGATTATAGTTCGTAAACCTACGTTTTGAGTTATTTTAACAACTAATAGGGTCAAAAAATGACCATTTGAGTCAAAAAACATTTTAGAAGAGTATATTTGTTTAAAAAAAAGATATTTTTACAAAAAAAAGAATTGTGTTAAAATCAGGTATTTTTGGTTGCTTTGTTTGTTAAAATTAAAGATGTTTTTTGTTAGATAATAATGAAATTATTAAAATCAATTACCATAGAAATCAAAGATATAGGGATGTCTCTGTAGTTTAAAACCTAGCCAATCTAAGTAGAAACTTCAATCATTTTCTTTAAAAAAAACTGTATTTAGATGCTCGTTTTAATGGGGATGACAATTTTAACAGAAACCTTGAGGTAAAGCCTCAAGGAATTGTTTTCGATTAATATTTAATTTATTTATGAAAAAAAAATACGAAAGTATAATTGCCCTAGGAACAAAGGATAGTTTTTCAAATAGCCTAAATAAAAGAATACGTTTATTAAATACCTATTGTCTAGTTTGGGGACATGTAATTTTGTTATTTTTAAGTTTAGATGTAATTGTTGGTTTGGTACTTGAAACAATTAGCCAAAACACCATTACTTTAGATTTTTTTGATTTTAATATGTTTTTAACTCATTTATATATATTAATTTTACTAATACTCATACTTTTTCTTAATAAACGGTTTCTATTTAAACCGGGGCGTTTTGTCTTTATAACTACTGTTATTATTGCAAATTTATATGCTTCACTTATTATTTCTCCAGGTAGTTATATAGAATATTATTTCTTATTAATTTCGCCTATTGCTATTACACTTTATCAGAAAAAAATCACATCATACTTATTTTTAGCAATTGGTTTCTTATGTTTTTTAACACCTTATTATATTTACATCGTTTATCCACCAGATTATGTTGATAAATTAATAATTCTAGAAACCGCTTGTATTTTTGTAGTTATACACCTTTTGGTAAATTATTTTAAAGCAAATAATTTAAAATATGAAAAACTTTTAGCATTAGAAAGAGATAAAGTGCTTTCTGATAAAATAATACTTGAAAAACAAGAAGCAGAATTACGCGAATTGAATGAATTTAAATCGCATTTTTTTGTAAATCTTTCTCACGAAATACGTACACCTTTAACATTAATTCAGGGATATACAAATCAATTAAGCTTTAAAGATTCTGATACAGAAAACAAGCAGAAAGCAACTATTATTAAAGAACAATGCCAACAAATGCAAGATATTATTAATAGTATCATGGATTTAAGTAAAATGGAAAGTGACCAATTTCAATTGATAAGTGAACCTGTTGATATCAATTCCTTTTTAGAAAAACATTTTACAGATTTTCAAAGTCTTTTTGCTAAAAAAAACATAGATTTTGTATTTAATAACAATACTTTAAAAACAACCATTTTAGTTGATGAAAAACTGTTTTCTAAAGCAATAACCAATTTATTAAGTAATGCCTTAAAATTTACACCTGCAAACGGACACGTTTCTATGAATACTGCTTTTACTGATGAAGGTCTTAAAATTGATGTTATAGATTCTGGAACGGGCATACACATAGAAGAAAAAGAAGCTATTTTTAATCGTTTTTATCAAGTAAAAAATGATATTACAAAAAGTCAAGGTAGTGGTATTGGCTTAGCTTTTACAAAGAGTATTGTTAATGCTCATCATTTTAAAATCGCGGTAAAAAGTAGTTTTGGTGAAGGATGTTGCTTTACCATTTCGATACCAAAAACATTTGTAAACTCTACAGTTAATCAATCATCAACAAAAATACTTGATACTTTAGACAACATTGAAGTAGCGACTACTAATATTAAAAAACAATCAAAAACAATTTCAATAAATAAAAAGCAAAAAATACTTGTAGTAGACGATCATGTTCAAATGAGAGTGTATTTAAAAAAAGTTTTACAAAATTACGATGTTACGGAAGCTGAAAATGGAAAAGAAGCGCTTCATATACTTCAAAATAATAGTTTCGACCTAATTTTAACAGACTATATGATGCCTGTTATGGATGGAGAAGCTTTAGTAAAACAATTAAAAAAGCAACAAAACAAAACACCAATTATAGTACTTACTGCAAGAACAGATCAACAAGGAAAACTATCTATGTTGCGTTTAGGTATTGATGGTTATTTATACAAACCTTTTATGGAAGAGGAACTTTTAATTAATATTAAAAACTCTATCTCTCTTTATAAAAATGTAATAGAATTTGATAAAGGAAAATCTCCCGAAGTTTTAAAAAGTTTAAATGAATATGCAGATAAATTTAATACTAAAATTACATCTTATATTAACCAAAACATAAATTCGCCATTACTTACAGTAGATACTATTTCTGAATATATGAAAGTTTCTAGAAGCACCTTAAACCGAAAAGTAAAAAGTATTCTTGGTCAAACTGTTAATCAATTAATACAAGAGGCGCGTTTAGAAAAAGCCCGAAATTTAAGATCAGAAGATCCTTTTGCATCTAAAAAGCAAATTGCAGAAGCTGTTGGTATTACAAACTCTACCTATTTGTTTGATAAACTAAAAGAACGTTATGGTACTTAAAAGTAATTGTTTGTCTTCAAAATATTAAAACCTGTTAGAATTAAATAGTTTTAAGGGTAATTGTTAACTAAAAACTACAATTCACAAAAAGTTCGTAGTATTATATTTCTCTACAAAAGACATTTATTGAATCACTAATTTTCTTGACAGTTCTCTTTCGAAAACCTTCCACATAAATAGTATCTTTATCAAACTTTATTTTTGTAATAGCTGAGGTGTTTTCGGTATTTGCCATTCCTTTAAAAGTAAGGTAATATACATTATCCAACATTTTATAAGTACCATTATGATTATGGTCGTTAAAGAATGCTTTAATGTTTTTGTAAGGATTAATTACCTCTAAAAACTGATTTCTATTCCTTAGATTATCATTATCAATTGGAAAAATAGGGAAGTGAGAATAAAAAGCTACTTTTTGCTTTTTCTGTAATGCTTTGTCGAGTTCTTTTTTAAACTAGTTGATTTGTGTTTTGCCTAAACCATCATCCTATTTTTTAAGTATGGTAGGTTTTTTATCTTTTAATATATTGAAAAGAGAATCTGTTTGTTGTTCTTTTTCTTTAGTTAAAGTTACATAAAAACTAAAGACGTTACCATCTAAAACTATAAATTTCCAATCGTTTTCTATAAAGCTGTAATATTTATTTTTGATATTTAACTTGTTTAATAATTTTTGTTTGCAGCATCTTTTAATCTTTGAGGTAATATTTTGTAATATCTGTTCCATTTTATGGCACTATCACAATATTTACACTCTGCAATTACACCTACTTTAAATATAGTTTTTTTAGAACAGTTTGTAATTGATATTTGTAAAAATAGAATTAGAAGTTTTTTCATATTTATCAATAGTAATCAAAAAGATAATTTCTGTAGTTATTTGCACAAAAAAACGCAACCAAATTAATGATTGCGTTTTAGTTATTTTAAGAAAATATAATTTTCTTTTTAAAAGATTCCTCCTTTCGTCGGAATAAGCGATTTACACAATTTTGTTTTACAAAATTGGTTCTCTGCTTACTTAACCTCTTCGAAATCCACATCTTCTACATTGTCACCTTGATCTGCACCAGCTTCTGGTTGACCTTGTTGTGCACCTGCATCAGCTCCACCTGCAGCTTGTTCAGCAGCATACATTTCTTCTGAGGCAACTTTCCAAGCTTCATTAATCTTTTCCATTGCAGCATCAATTTGTGCTAAATCTTTAGATTCATGAGCAGCTTTTAATTCAACTAAAGCAGCTTCAATTGGTCCTTTTTTATCATCAGATAATTTATCACCAAATTCTTTTAATTGCTTTTCTGTTTGAAAGATCATAGAGTCAGCTCCATTTACTTTTTCAGCAGTTTCTTTAGCCGCTTTATCTGCATCCGCATTTGCTTCTGCATCTTGTCTCATTTTTTCGATTTCTTCTTCAGATAATCCAGAAGAAGCTTCGATTCTAATTTCATGAGATTTGTTTGTTCCTTTGTCTAAAGCAGAAACTTTAATAATACCATTTGCATCAATATCGAAAGTTACTTCAATTTGAGGAACACCTCTTTGTGCTGGTGGTAAACCATCTAAATGGAAACGACCAATTGTATTATTATCTGCAGCCATCGCTCTTTCACCTTGTAAAACGTGAATTTCTACTGATGGTTGATTATCTACAGCTGTAGAGAATACTTGAGATTTTTTGGTAGGAATTGTTGTGTTTGCATCAATTAATTTTGTGAAAACATTCCCCATTGTTTCAATACCTAATGATAAAGGTGTAACGTCTAATAACAATACATCTTTTACGTCACCAGTTAAAACTCCACCTTGAATTGCAGCTCCTAAAGAAACAACTTCATCAGGATTTACACCTTTACTAGGCGCTTTACCAAAGAATTTTTCAACAGCTTCTTGTATAGCAGGTATTCTTGTAGAACCACCAACTAATATAATTTCGTCAATTTCAGAAGTTGATAAATCAGCATTTTTTAATGCAGTTTTACAAGGTTCTATTGTTCTCTTGATTAAATCATCAATTAACTGCTCAAATTTTGCTTTTGTTAATGTTCTAACCAAGTGTTTTGGTCCACTAGCAGTTGCAGTAATATAAGGTAAGTTAATTTCTGTTTGTGCAGAAGAAGATAATTCAATCTTAGCTTTTTCAGCAGCTTCCTTTAAACGTTGTAAAGCCATAGGATCTGTAGTTAAATCCATATTTTCATCCGCTTTAAACTCTGCCGCTAACCAATCAATAATTTTAGCATCAACATCATCACCACCTAAATGTGTATCACCATCTGTAGCTAATACTTCAAAAACACCATCTCCTAATTCTAAGATAGAAACGTCATGTGTACCACCTCCAAAGTCAAAAACAACAATTTTTTTATCGTCATGTGCTTTGTCCATTCCATAAGCTAACGCAGCGGCTGTAGGCTCATTAATAATTCTTTCTACTTTTAAACCAGCAATTTCACCAGCTTCTTTTGTAGCTTGTCTTTGTGCATCATTAAAATATGCAGGTACAGTAATTACAGCGGCAGAAACATCAGTTCCTAAATAGTCTTCTGCAGTTTTCTTCATTTTCTGTAATACCATTGCAGAAATTTCTTGAGGTGTATATAAACGACCATCAATATCTACTCTTGGTGTATCATTATCACCTTTTACTACTTTATAAGGTACTCTCTTGATTTCGTTAGAAGATTCAGAGAATTTATTACCCATAAAACGTTTGATTGAAGAAACTGTTTTTGTTGGGTTTGTTACAGCTTGTCTTTTAGCTGGATCACCAATTTTACGTTCTCCTCCTTCAACAAAGGCAACGATAGATGGTGTTGTTCTTTTTCCTTCAGCATTAGGTATCACAACTGGCTCGTTACCTTCCATTACAGATACACAAGAGTTTGTTGTTCCTAAATCTATTCCAATTATTTTACTCATAACTATATTTATTTAAAAAATTCTTAATTCAGTTTTACGTTTATCTAATTGTCAAACTGTGTGCCAACTACTTTTTATCTAGAAAATGTCAGTTTTAAAAAATATTTTTAAAAAATTTGTGACAACATGACATAAGTTGTGTCTAAAGTATAGGACACTTATAAGATTTGAATTGCATAATTATTTTCTTATCTTTGGGTTGTTCTTTATGAATCAAAATATTATATCTAATAAATTAAAACAAAATCATGAGTAAATTTGACGAAAAAGTAGCACAATATTCTAAATTTATGGACGATAAAGGTCTAGAATACAATGCAGAATTATTAAAAGCTGTAACAAAAGGTTTAGGCCCATCTATCTATAAGAGAGATGCAGAAACTGTATCTGGTTCTGATGCAAAAGAATTAGAAACAGTTAAAAAGAACTTTTTAATGAAAAAGTTAGGTTTAGAAGATGGACCAAAATTAGACGAAGCAATTGCTAAGGTTGTTGAAGCTATAGGTAAATCTGAAAGAAGTAAGTATAGAGCAGTGGTTTACTATATGTTGGCTGTTGAATTTGGAAAAGAGTCTGTTTACGGAATGTAAAAAAGATTTCTTTTAATAAAATAAAAATAAATCCAGCTCATTGAGTTGGATTTTTTACATTTACAGCCATAATAAGTCAAAATTTTACGAATGTCGCAATTTATTAGTGTTTTTGATATGCTCAAGATAGGTGTTGGTCCATCAAGTTCTCATACTCTTGGACCATGGAGAGCTGCAGAAGCTTGGATTCGAAAAATAAAAAACAATCAATTATTTGATTCAATTGATGCTGTTAAAGTTGATTTATATGGGTCATTATCTTTAACAGGAAAAGGGCACGCCACAGATTTAGCTATACTTTTGGGTTTGAGCGAGGCGGATCCAGAATACATTCCTATAGAGGATATTGCAATTATTGTAGAGAGAATTAATACTCAAGAAGAAATTTATTTTAAGGGAGGCAAAAAATTACCATTTCCTAAAAATTCTATTAAATTTAATCGAGATTTTTTACCCTTTCATGCAAATGGTATGACTTTTAGAGGTTTTCAAAATGATGTAGAAATTTCAACAGAAACCTATTTTTCAATTGGTGGTGGGTTTATAGTTCAAGAAAATGATACTTTAGAAAAAGAAATTGAAATCACTGAAAAAAACTTTCCATATCCAATAAACAGAGCTATAGAATTAGAAGAATATTGTGAGAAGGAAAATTTATTAATATCAGAAATTGTTTATAAAAACGAATTAGAACTTAGAACATCCGAAGAAATTGATTTTGAATTAAATAGAATTTGGGATACGATGTTAGAATGTATGTATTTAGGTTGTCATACAGAAGGTAAACTTCCTGGCGGTTTAAATGTAAAACGTAGAGCTTTTGATTTACACAATAAATTAATAAAAGATACAACATATAAAAATCCGAAGGAATGGATTACAGCAATTAGAAGTACTGAAGTAAAATTTAGAGAAATTTTAAAATGGGTAAGCTGTTTTGCTCTTTCTGTAAATGAAGTAAATGCAGCTTTGGGTAGAGTTGTAACGGCGCCTACTAATGGGAGTGCCGGTGTTATACCAGCTGTTTTAATGTATTATTTAGTAATAGAGAATCATGAAGCAGATTTTAGTCACATAAAAAGATTTTTATTAGTTGCTGGCGAAATTGGCAGTATTTTTAAAAAAAATGCCACAATTTCTGCCGCAATGGGAGGTTGTCAGGCAGAAATTGGTGTGTCATCTGCAATGGCAGCTGCAGCTTTAACAGAATTATTAGGTGGTTCGCCAGCTCAATGTTTATCTGCCGCAGAAATTGCTATGGAACATCATTTGGGTTTAACGTGCGATCCTATTGCTGGTTTAGTACAAGTTCCTTGTATTGAAAGAAATTCTATGGGAGCAATAAAAGCAATTCATGCCGCAGAAATTGCGTTAGAAACAAATCCTAAAGAAGCTTTGGTACCTTTAGATAAGGTAATTGACACTATGTGGGAAACCGCAAAAGACATGAATAAAAACTATAAAGAAACGTCGGAAGGTGGCTTGGCAGTTACTGTGAGAATTGTTGATTGTTAGGTTTCAGTTATCAGTGGCAGTATGCAGTAGTCTTCAGTTGGCAGTTTGGAGTCAGTTTGTTACTTAATACCGTAACTACGACTGCTAAATACTGCCAACTAATTTCTATTTACTTTTTTATCGTGTAAAAACTAATTCATTTCCAGAAGACATTTCTTCAGAAAAACGGTATTTATCAACATTAAACCCTTTTAAATCTTCGATAGTTTTTACGTTGTTGTCTATTATATAACGTACCATTAAACCTCTTGCAATTTTTGCATATGTCATTATAGTTTTATATTCTCCGTTTTTAAAATCTTTAAAAACAGGTGTAATCATTGGTACTTTTAAAACCTTTTTAGGTATTACTTTAAAGTACTCTAAACTAGCTAAATTGACTAGTAATTCATCATCTTTTAACTCATCATTTAAAGACTTTGCAACTGTGTCATCCCAAAATTTGTACAGATTTTCTGTTCTGCCAACTTTTAGTTTAGTTCCCATTTCTAAACGATAAGGTTGTATTAAATCTAAGGGTTTTAAGATGCCATATAAACCAGATAAAATTCTTAAATTTTCTTGTAAAATTGGTAGTTTTTTTTCATCTAAAGAGTTTACATCAATTCCTTGAAAAACAGCGCCTGTAAATGCATAAATAGCTTGTTTAGAGTTTTTGGTTGTAAAAGGAGTTTGCCAAGTTTGATTTCGGTCATAATTCAACGCTGCCAAATCATCAGAAATTTTCATTAATTCTGATAATTTCTTTTTGGAAAGTGTTTTTAGTTTCTTATTTAGTTTTTCTGATTTTTCTAAAAATCGTGGTTGCGTGTGTAAACTAGTTGCTACTTTACTTTCGAAATCTAAAGATTTTGCTGGTGATATTATGATTTTCATTTGCTGAAATTGAAAAAATTAATTCTTAAAAATTGAATGATAAAAGTACAAATGATTGTTGCAATCTTCAAAGAAACTCATTAATTTATATTGATAAAACTATTTGAAAAATTGATTCATATTTTTTTTCTACAAATAATCAAACTATTTCATTTATCTTGGGTCAAAAGAATAGAAATCAACAAAACAATACTTGAATAAAGACGCAGAACTTGTAAAAAAGTTAAAAGATGCTACACAAAAAGATTCTGCTTTTAGTGAGCTTCTTGACGTTTATCAAGAACGATTGTATTGGCACATTAGAAAAATAGTTGCAACGCATGAAAATGCAGATGATGTTTTGCAAAATACTTTTATCAGAATTTATAAAAGCATACAAAATTTTCAAGAAAAAAGTAGTTTACATACTTGGATGTATAGAATTGCTTACAATGAATCAATTAGGTTTTTAGAAAAAAATAACAAGAAAAGAGCAGATAATATTGATGAAGTTTCAGAATCTCATTTAGCTATTTTGTTTGAAGATGCCTATTTTGACGGAGATGAAATTAAGAAAAAACTGCATAAAATTATTGAAGGATTTAAAGAAAAACAGAAACAAATTTTTAAAATGAAATATTTCGATGATTTAAGTTTTCGGCAAATATCAGAAATATTAGAAGTATCAGAAAGTACATTAAAATCGTCTTATTATTCATCAGTAAAAACAATTGAAGAAAAAATATTTTTATAAAATAAAACTATTTTTAAAAGTTTGAATCTAACTAATATATTATGGGGAAATCAATAGAAAATAACAACAATAAAAACTTTTTAAAACAAGGCTTTAAAGGTAATATTTCTAAACATCATAAAAAATATTTAGGTACAGAAATTCCTAAAGGATATTTTACGAAATCAAAACTGTCAATTTTAGATAAAATAAAAGAAGAATCTAACAGAGAAGAACCTAAAAAACAAATCGTTTTTTGGATGAAACCTCAGTTTAAATATATGATTGCAGCATCTTTAGTGTTTCTTTTTGCTTTAACGGTTTGGTTGCAAAATTCAGCGAATAATGATGCTAATTTTGAGTTATTAGTTTTTTCTGATGATGTTTTATTAGAATCATTATTGATAGAAGATTCTGAAATTGATGATTTTACAGAAGCCACTTTGTTTAATGAAATTGTGATAAAAGCTGAACTTTCTGAACAAAAACTTGATAATTTAATCTTTAATAATTTAATTTTAGAGGACTCATTGTTAGATAATTATATTGATGATGAATTGTTGAAGACAATTATTTTGTAAAAAAAAATAAAAATTTTCAAACTATTTTAAAATTGATGGTTCTAAATAATAGAATCATTTATTAACTAAAATAAACATATTATGAAAACATCAATTTCAAGAGAACGTATTTTTAAATCGAGTATTCTATTTTTAACAATTTCTGCATTTGTTTTATCTGCATTATTATTTACATCTTGTTCAGATTCTGAAACTTCAGAAAACGAACTTGCGATAAGCGATACAGCTTTAGTAGAAAAAATAGAAAGTGCATCTAAAGTTACTGTTGCCATAGCTAGTTTGCCAGTAGAAACTGCTTCGGCATTTAGTGGAGATTTAGCAGATAGTTATATAGAAAGTGCTGAATTTGCAGCTGGTTTAGGTTACAAAGTAGCAATAGCTACAGACAATCAATCTAGAGAAGAAGTAACTAGCGATGTATATTTTTCTTTGCAAGGAAAACAATTGGCAGACTCAAATGAGAAAAGAACTAAGAGAAGATCTAAATGTTTTGAATTTGTATTTCCTATAGATTTTATTATGCCAGATGATTCATCAATTACCCTAAATAGTAAAGATGATTGGACTTTAATTAGAACTTGGTATGAAGAGAATCCTGGTGCTACAGAGCGTCCAGAATTGGTGTACCCTGTTGATGTAACTATAGAAGACGGAACAGTGCAAACTTTAATTGATAGTTCTGATTTAGACGCAATTAAAGATTCTTGCAAAAAAGGAAAAAGTAAAAGAAAATGTTTTAAATTAGTGTTGCCTGTAAGTTTTACAATGCCAGATGCAACAGTAATAGATATTACAGAAAGATCAGATTATAAATTACTTAAAGAATGGTGTAAAGCAAATCCTGATGCTACAGAAAAAAAGAGTTTAAATTTTCCTGTAGATATCGAATATAGAGATGGTACAACTGCAACTGTTAATGACCAAACAGAATATGATGCAGCAAAAGATGCTTGTTAAATTTTAAATTATAATTTTGTACTTTAGATTCTAAAGAGAAAAAAACAATAAAAATGAAATTAAAAAACATCATATTTACTCTAGCTTTTTTTAGTTTGATGCTATTTAATACCAAAGTTTTTGCTCAAGAATCTAGCTTTAATCTAATTCAAAAAGAATTAACAAAACAACAAAGAGATCTATTACAACAAGAAAAAGAGGTAATGAAAACAAATCGTGAAGCATTTAAAGCATCACTAACAAAAGAGCAATTAGCTATTTTAAAAGACAAAACAATATCTAAAAGCGAAATAAGAAAACGTTTAGTAGCTACATTTTCTATAGATCAAAAGAAAATGGTTAGCGATCAACAAATTAGTTTAAGAAAAACTAGAGAAAATTTTAGAAGTACTTTAACTAATGAACAAAGAAAAATGTTAAAAGAGCGAATAGATAAAATTAGAAACTCGAAAGATAGAGGAGAGCTTAAAGATGGATCAAGAATAAATAATACTAAAAATGAAAGGAAAAAAAGAAATTGAGATAACTAGTTAATTATTTATGAGACGTCTTTTTCAGGGTTTAAAAAACAGATTTAAGGTTTTTGGGTTGCTATTGATTTCAATGGCAACCTCTTTTTGTTCTTATGCACAAGAAGAAAATTTAGATGATTTAGATAGTTTAATTGATGAGCTTTTTTTTAATGATCAACAATTTTTAGATGAATTAATAGAAAGCGATTTTTCTTTCAATTTTTTATACACTTCAGTTTCTTACAATAGCAATACTTTTTTTTCTGGGCGAGATTCTGGCACAGATCAATTTAATATAATTCCACAAGTTTCTTACTATCATTCCTCTGGCTTTAACGCAAGTATTTCAGGAATTTATTATCAAAATTTTGAGCCAAGTTGGGATTTTACAAGTGTTTCTTTAGGATATTTTAATTCCTTCGGAAAAAAGAAAAACTTACTTTATAATTTAGGTTATACTAAATATTTTTATTCTGATGGGTATGATGATTTTACCAATTCTTTAGATATTAGTCTAGGTATCAGAAATAAAAAACGAACTTTAGGAACCACGGTTTCTGCATCCTATATTTTTGGTAAAGACAATTCTTACCAAATTATCACTAGTACATTTGCTAATTTTACACTAACAAGAGCAGCTAATTTTGCGTTACGTTTTAGACCTAGCATTAATTTTATTATAGCAAAACAAACTTTAGCAATTAAAAATATAGTTTTTTATAACGGTCAAAGTGTATTACAAACTTTAAATGACAATGTTTTTGATTTACTAAATACACAACTAAATTTTCCTATTTCTTTAACCACAAATTCTTGGGACTTTGAATTGGGTTACAATTTAAACCTGCCAAGAGCAACTGCCACAGAAAGCGATTTGCCAACAACAGGTTTCTTTAATTTATCAGTTGGTTATATGTTTGATTTGAATAAATAAATTAAAAATCTTTTTATTTATAATTATTAATCGTAATATTGCAATAAACAAATTGATATGGGGTTAACTAAATCAGAAATATTTACAGAAGAACAAAATAAAATTGCTGCAATTGCAAAAGTTTTAGGTCATCCTGCTAGAATAGCAATTTTAGAGTTTTTAATTAAACTAAAATCTTGTGTTTGTGGAGATTTGGTAAAAGATATAGGTTTGGCACAACCTACTATTTCTCAGCATTTAAAAGAGTTAAAAAAAGTAGGAATTATAAAAGGTACCATAGATGGCACAAGTGTTTGTTATTGTATAGACCAAGAAAATTGGGATAAAATAAAAAACATTTTAGGTAAATTTTTAAATAAGAATTCAACAGAAAGTTGTTGCTAAAAATATTTTGTCATGTATTCTAATAAATTAGTAAGAAAATATAAGTTGTCAATTACTTGTATATTATTTGTTATTATAACTATAAATGTATCGTGTAGAACTACTGTTTTAAGTACAGTCACGAATATAGAAACTGAAGAATCTAAGCCGAATATACTTTTTATTCTTACTGATGATGCTGGGTATCATGATTATGGCTTTCAGGGTTCTAAAGATTTTAAAACACCTCAAATTGATAGATTGGCTGCTTCTGGAATTTTTTGTACCAATGGCTATGTAAGTGCTTCCGTTTGCGGACCTTCTCGTGCTGGTATATTAACAGGGCGTTATCAGCAACGTTTTGGGTTTTTTATGAATCCAAATGATTCTCAAAACTTGCCTAAAGATGAAACTACTATCGCCGATGCTTTAAAAGAAAATGGGTATAAAACAGGTATAATAGGTAAATGGCACATGGGGTTTGAAGAAAATTTTCATCCTAATGACAGAGGTTTTGATTATTTCTATGGTTTTCTTTCGGGTAATAGAAGTTATTTTCCGCTACCTAAAAAGATGAATAAGAAAAGAAGGTATAAAGATAATCTTCGCCATAATGATAGTATACTGCCAGAAGCATCTATGGATTTTTACACTACAGACCTTTTCACAGATAAGGCAATGGAATTTATGGCAGATAGTCAGAAATCGAAAAAACCGTTCTTTTTATACCTTTCCTATAATGCAATTCATGGACCGCTAAACGCATTACCAGAAGATATTGCGGTTTATAAGGATTTAAAAGATCCTGTTCGAAGAATAACAGGAGGTATGACAGCCTCTTTAGATCGTAGTTTTGGAAAACTTTTAGACTATCTTGAAACCAATGGTTTACGTGAAAATACACTTGTTGTTTGGGTAAATGACAATGGTGGACAAGGCAAAAAAATGCATACCAATAATTGGCCACTTAAAGGTTTCAAAGGGGCAGAAACGGAGGGTGGTATACGTGTGCCTTTTTTGCTAAGTATGCCAAATATTTTACCTGAAAATAAGCGTTATGATTTACCAGTTATTTCTTTAGACTTAATGCCTACGTTTATAAAACTTGCAGGAGGAAACCCATCTGCGAATCCAAAACCTCTTAATGGAGTAAACTTAATGCCTTATTTAAAAGGAGAAAACACAAATTCACCACATGAAATTCTTTTTTGGCAACGCAATGATGCAGCAGTTAGAAAAGGTGATTGGAAACTTATAGATTATGTAACTAAGAATGAATTGCATTTATACAATCTGAAAAAGGATATTGGTGAAAAAATAAATTTAATAGATAAATACCCAGAGATTGCTAAGGAGCTAAAAAAAGAATTAAGTAAATGGCAAAATCAAAATGCACCACGAATGAAATAGTTTTTTATAAAAAAATACTTTAAACAATTTTTTAAATAAGAAGTTGTTACAAAAAATAGAAAGTATAAAACATTCAAAACAACTTAAGTAATATCGTCATTATAAAAAAAAAATAAATATAAAAATATGAAATTATCAGAAATTAAAAATCATTTAAAAGGATTAGAAAAAATAGCGTTTCAATTACCAAACGGAGAATTAGTTCCAAGTCATTTTCATGTTACTGAAGTTGGTAAAATAACAAAAGATTTTATTGATTGCGGAGGTAAAGTAAGAAGTGAAAACGTAATTAATTTTCAACTTTGGGAAGAAAATGATTACGATCACAGGTTGCATCCAGAGAAATTAATAGGCATAATAGAATTATCAGAAAAGATATTTAAGTTTGATGATTTAGAAATTGAAGTAGAATATCAAGGAAAACAAACTATTGGTAAATATAATTTAGATTTTGATGGAACCAACTTCTTATTAACATCTAAAATTACTGCTTGTTTGGCTAAAGATGCATGCGGAATTCCACAAGAAAAACCAAAATTAGAATTTTCGGAAGCTCAAGGTTCTTGTTGTAACCCAGGTTCTGGTTGTTGTTAATTAAATTCTAAAAGCTACTTAAATGAAAGAAATGTGGGAAAGCAGATATTCTGCTGAAGATTATGCTTACGGAATTGAGCCAAATACTTTTTTTAAAGAAACTTTAGAGAAATATAAACTTGAAGGTACTATCTTGTTACCTGCAGAAGGTGAAGGAAGAAATGCTGTTTTTGCTGCAAAAAAAGGTTTAAATGTTCTTGCTTTTGATATTAGTGAAGAAGGTAAAAAAAAAGCATTAAAATTGGCAGCGAAGCAGAATGTTACTATCAATTATAAAGTTGGCGATTTTTTTAATTTAGATATTGTTAATCATAAATATGAATCTGTAGCCTTAATTTTTGCACATTTTCCAGTATCAATTTTGTCGAAATATCATAAAAAGATTGGTGATTTAATAAAACCAAATGGATTGGTTATTTTAGAGGGCTTTAGTAAAAACCATTTAAAACTTAGTGAGAAGAATCCTAGTTTAGGTGGTCCCAAAAATATAGAAGTGCTATTTTCTAAAGAATCCATTCAAAACGATTTTCCCGATTTTGAAATTCTACTGCTCGAAGAAAGTAACGTAAATTTATCCGAAGGAAAATTTCATAACGGAGAATCTAGTGTTATTCGGTTTATTGGTAGAAAAAAAGAAAAGTAAAAAGTATGCTATAAAAATAAAGAGCGATTTAGTTAAAACTAAATCGCTCTTTATTTTTATAAATAGGTGCTAAAATTATTCAAATTCGTGTTTAGAGTTTTCAGAATACGTTCTCCATTTTTCTAAACAATCAACAATATCTTGAGGAATATCTGAATTAAACTGCATAAATTCTCCAGTTTTTGGGTGTGTAAAGCCTAATGTTTTTGCATGTAAAGCTTGTCTTGGCAATACTTTAAAACAGTTTTGTACAAACTGTTTGTATTTGGTAAACGTAGTTCCTTTTAAAATATCATCTCCACCATAACGCTCGTCATTAAAAAGTGTATGACCAATATGTTTAAAATGCGCTCTAATTTGATGCGTTCTTCCGGTTTCTAATTTACATTGTACTAAAGTTACATACGTTAAACGCTCTAAAACTTTAAAATGAGTAACAGCATGTTTACCAAAATCTCCATCAGGAAAAACAGACATTTGTAAACGATTTTTTAAACTACGCCCAATATTACCTTCAATTCTACCTTCGTCTTCTTCTATATTTCCCCAAACTAAGGCGTAATATAAACGTTCTGTAGTTCTGTCAAAAAACTGTCGTGATAAATTTGCCATTGCAAATTCGGTTTTAGCAACTACTAATAAACCGCTGGTATCTTTGTCAATTCTATGCACCAAACCTGGTCTTTCGTTAGAGTTTGAAGGCAAATTTTCTATATGATAAATTAAACCGTTTACCAAAGTGCCAGAATAATTTCCATGACCTGGATGTACAACCATTCCTGCAGGTTTATTTACAACAATAACCGTATCGTCTTCATAAACAATATCTAGAGGAATATCTTCTGCAACTAATAAATTTTCTGCAGGCGGATAAGCCAAAACAACTCTTACAATGTCGTTCGGTTTTACTTTATGATTAGATTTAACAGCAATATCATTCACTAAAACATTGCCTGCTTTTGCCGCTTGTTGAATTTTATTTCTGGTTGCACCTTCTACAAAATTCATTAAAAATTTATCAACTCTTAAAGGTTCTTGACCTTCACTAGCTGTAAATCTATAATGCTCATATAAATCGTCGTTTTCTATATCTTGAGATTGATTTTCTTGCAAAATTTATTGTTTAAGTTTTAAAGTTGAAATTTACTCAACCCAGATAAAAAGGCATTGGTTGAGGTTATTTAATTATTAATTTTTAGCTTTGATAACTGATAAATTAGTTTCTTTCTCCGTCACCTAAAACCAATTCAATTATAGAATTTTTTGGTAGTTTATCATTTGCATTTATAATTTTGTCTTTATGTCTTAAACCTCTAACAACATCTTTGCCAATGTCATTTACGTAGGTAAAATCTGTACCAACAATAAAACCAATTGCTTGTAGTTCAGAAATTGCTTGTCTTTTTGTGCGTCCGTTTAAATCAGGAATTGTAATATCTCTGTATTTTGATGGATTTAAAGTAAGGTATATTTTACGTTTTTCTTTAACAAAGTCTCCTTCTTCTGGATTTTGTTCAATTACAGATTTTTTAGGATAGGTTGGGTTATAACTAGCGCTATCAATAACAATAAAGTCTAAATTTAATTCTTTTAAGGTTCTTTCTGCTTCGGTAATTGTTAATTTATGTAAATCTGGAACCTGAATTTTTTGATCGTGATTTGTAGTAACACCTAACCAAAATTTAAGAAAAAACACAAATATTACCAAACCGATAATAGCAAAAGCTATTTGTTTAAAAAAAGTTTTACTTTTTAAGAACTTAAGAATACTCATTTTTTTAATTTTTTAGAACACGCAAAGATATAAAAACTAAACGTCGTGGATTCTATTAATATTTTGATAAATTTGTTTTTCTTATTTTACATTGATGAAAAAAAATATAGCTATTGTAATGGGTGGTTTCTCATCCGAAGTAAACATTTCTTTAAAAAGCGGAAATGTAGTTTTTAAGCATTTAGACAGAAAAAAATATACTCCTTATAGAGTTCATATTTTAAAAGAAAAATGGGTTGCTTTAGATGATGAATCTAAAGAATATCCTATTGATAAGAATAATTTTTCTTTTGTTATTGATAGTAAATCGGTAACTTTTGATTGTGTTTTTAATGCAATTCATGGAAATCCTGGAGAAAACGGAGAATTACTTGCCTATTTTAATTTAGTAGGATTAAAACATACTTCTGCGCCTTATTATCAAATGGCGCTAACATTTAACAAACGAGATACGTTAAGTGTGGTAAAAGAATATGGCATTAAAACAGCAACTTCTGTATACTTAAATAAAGGTGATGTTATTAATACCGATAAAATTATTGCCAAAGTTGGTTTGCCTTGTTTTATAAAACCAAATAACGCGGGTTCTAGTTACGGTATTTCTAAAGCTTATAATAAAGAAGAAATTTTAAAAGGAATTGAAGTTGCTTATAAAGAAGATTCAGAAATTTTAATTGAGTCTTTTTTAGACGGACGAGAAGTTTCTGTTGGCGTTATTCAATATAAAGGAGCTATAAAAGTGTTGCCAATTACAGAAATTGTTACAGAAAATGATTTCTTTGACTATGAAGCAAAATACGAAGGAAAATCGCACGAAATTACGCCTGCACAAATTTCATCCGAAGAAAAAATTAAAATAGAAGCAATTGCAGAAAAAGTGTATAAGGTTTTAAATATGTCTGGTTTTTCTAGATCAGAATATATTTTGGTAAATGGCGAACCTCATTTTTTAGAAATGAATACCGTGCCGGGTTTAACAGAAGCTAGCATTTTACCACAACAAGCACAAGTTGCCGGAATTTCTTTATCTGAGTTATTTGAAAATGCTATTGAGAGTGCTTGTGAATAGCATCAGGATAATCTTGAAATAAGAAACAAGACTTAACTTTAGTTAGATTTGAAAGTCGTGTTTCATAATTCAAAAATATCAAAACATCAAGTAAATTAAAATTTAATAGTAAGTTAGCATAAAAAGTAGTAATTCTTGAATCTAAAAAGTCTTGAATCCAAATTTTTTAAAAACAAAATCATATGAAAAGAGCAATTTTTCCAGGATCATTTGATCCAATAACATTAGGTCATTTTGATATTATAGAACGAGGTGTAAAATTGTTTGATGAATTAATTATTGCAATTGGTATTAATGCAGATAAAAATTACATGTTTACCTTAGAAGAGCGTAAAAAATTTATTGAAGATTGTTTTAAAGACGAACCAAAAATAAAAGTTCTTACATATCAAGGCTTAACCGTAAATTTTTGCGAAGAACAAAATGCTAATTTTATTTTAAGAGGTTTAAGAAATCCAGCAGATTTTGAGTTCGAAAAAGCAATTGCACATACAAATAGAAAATTATCAGAAGTAGAAACTGTTTTTTTATTAACATCTTCAGGAAAAAGCTTTATTTCATCGTCTATTGTTAGAGATGTTATTAGAAATAAAGGAGATTATACAGGTTTAGTTCCAGAATCAGTTATCGTTAAATAAATAATTAAATGAAAAATATTTTAAAGCAAATTTTCTTTTTTTCTTTCTTTTTTCTGATGATTTCTTGTGATAACTCATCTAAAGAAAACACAGATTTTACTACACTTTTCGAAAAATCTAACGGAACAGAAACTCCTGAATATAAAGATGTAATTACATATTATAAAAAGTTATCAGAAGCATATAATCAAATTTCATTATTTTCTTTTGGACAAACAGATTCTGGCGAACCTTTGCATCTGGCAGTCTATAACAGCGAAGGTATTTTTAATGTTGATGAAATTAAAAATTCTCTAAAAAACAGAATTCTAATTAATAACGGAATTCATCCTGGAGAATCTGACGGAATTGATGCCTCAATGATGTTGTTAAGAGATATTGTACAAAACGACTCTTTACAAGAAAAATATAAAAATTCGATTATTTGCGTAATTCCTGTTTACAATATTGGCGGATCTTTAAATAGAAATTCGCATTCTAGAGCCAATCAAAACGGGCCTAAAGAATACGGGTTTAGAGGAAACGCAAGAAATTACGATTTAAATAGAGATTTTATAAAACAAGACACAAAAAACGCAGCTGCTTTTGCAGCTATTTTTCATGCCGTAAATCCAGATGTTTTTGTAGATAATCATGTAAGTAATGGCGCAGATTATCAATATGCAATTACGCATTTATTTACGCAGCACAATAAATTAGGAGGTAATTTAGGTATGTTTTTACAAAACGAAATGCAATCTCAAATAGAAGAATCTTTAGAGAAAAAAGACATTATAATTACGCCTTATGTAAATGTTTGGGGCACAACGCCAGAAGCTGGTTTTTCTCAGTTTTTCGATTCGCCAAGGTATTCTACAGGTTACACAACGCTCTTTAATACGTTGGGTTTAATGGTAGAAACGCACATGTTAAAACCTTATAAAATTAGAGTAGAACAAACCTATGAATTGCTATTTTCTGTTTTTGATGTTACAGAAGAAAAATCAAAAAAAATAAAAGAGTTGCGTTTAAATGCTTCGGATAAAATTTTAGCTAAAAAAACATATCCAATTCAGTTTAAAGTTGATAAAGAAGCATACAGAGATTTGTCTTTTAAAGGCTACGAAGGCGAAATAATTGATAGTAAAGTGACCAACGGAAAAAGATTATTTTACGATAGAAATAAACCTTTTGAAAAAGTGGTGAAATATTATGATGAATTTGTAGCAACGAAAGAAATTACGATTCCGAAAGCCTATATTTTACAGCAAGGTTGGCACAACGTTATTGATCGATTAAAAAACAATCATATAGAATTTACTCGTTTTAAAAAAGATACAATAATTACTGTTGAGGTAAATCATATTAAAGACTTTAAAACATCAAAAACGCCTTATGAAGGTCATTACTTGCATTCAAAAACTACTGTAACTTCAACATTAGCAAAAATCAACTTTAAAAAGGGCGATATTTATATTGATACCAATCAGAACGGCGTTCGGTATCTAATAGAAACACTAGAAGCAGCAGCAACAGATTCGTTTTTTAATTGGAACTTTTTCGATACAGTTTTACAGAAAAAAGAAGGGTATTCTGCCTATGTTTTTGAAGATGTTGCAGCACAAATTTTAGCAGAAAAACCAGCAATAAAAAAAGCATTTGAAAATAAATTAACTTCGGATGAAGATTTTGCTAAAAACCCGAGAATGCAATTAGATTTTATCTATAAAAATTCTCCGTATTATGAAGATGCACATTTACGTTTGCCAGTTTTTAAAATTTTCTAAATTATATTTTTTTGATGAAATCTTTTCTTTGTTCCGTTTTCTTAATTATTTTGGTGAGTTGCAATAACACATCAGAAGTAGCCAAAAAAGACCTAAAAGAAATTGCAAAAGAAATTATGATTAGTGCAAAAAACTGCGCATTAATTACAGTAGATTCTTTGGGTGTTGCACATGCAAGAACTATGGATCCTTTTTTGCCAGAAGAAGATTTTACTGTTTGGTTGGGTACAAATTCTAAGAGTTTAAAAGTGCGCCAAATTAAACAAAACAAGTTGGTTACTTTATATTATTTTGATGCAAAAAATGTAAGTTATGTAACCTTGCAAGGTGTTGCACATATTGTAAATACTCAAAAAGAAAAAGAAAAATTTTGGAAAAATGAGTGGGAAAATTTTTATAAGAACAAAGCAACAGATTATATGTTGATAAAGTTTATACCCAACAAAGCAACAATAATTAGCGAAAAATATAACATTTTGGGTGACTCGATTTCTTGGGAAACGCCAATAATTAAATTTTAAAAATGAATAAGATAGCAATAGTTTTTTTAATGCTAATTTCGACCTTATTAATAACAGGATGTAAAGCAATACAGAAAGAAAATTATTCTTTTTATGTAGGTACTTATACAAAAACAACATCTAAAGGGATTTATAAATACGCAATTTCATCAGAAGGAGAGCTCAAAAAAATAGCTTTGGTTGCCGAAACTATAAACCCTACTTTTTTAGCAAAATCAAAAGACAATAAAACACTTTTTGCAGTAGGAGAAACCAATGAAAACGGATCAGGTTTTGTTAAATCTTTTAAAATTGAAAATGATTCTTTATTATTAATAAGCAAAGAAGAAAGTGGTGGCGCTGGACCTTGTTTTGTGGCTTTAAATGATGATAATTATATTGTAACTGCAAATTATGGTGGTGGAAATGTAGGTTTATTAAAAACGGATACATCAGGCAAATTATCTAGTTTATTAAATGTGCAACAACATTTTGGCAAAGGATCTACAAATAGACAAAAAGCACCTCATGCACATTCTGCTTGGTTTTATCCAACAAAAAACGAATTAATTTCTGTAGATTTAGGTACAAATCAATTATGGTTTTCTACAATTGATAAAGAAAAAAACGAGTTGGTTTTAACAAATCAGAAAACATTAAAAATGGCAGAAGGAGCAGGGCCAAGACATTTAACTTTTCACCCTAATAATAAATGGATGTATGTTTTAAACGAACTAAATAATACGGTTTCTTTGGTAAAAGAAAAAGACAAAAATTACTTTATTGCATCTTCAGTTTCTTTGCTTCCAGCAGATTTTAAATCATATAGTAAAGCTGCAGATATTCATATTACAAAAGATGGTAAATTTTTATACGCTTCAAACCGTGGGCATGAATCTATTGTTATTTACAAGGTAAATCAAAAAGATGGAACCTTAAAAACTATTGGGTTTCAGGATGTTTTAGGTAAAAGTCCGCGTAACTTTTCATTATCGCCAAATGAAGAATTTTTAGTAGTAGCTAATCAAGATACAGACAATATTATTTCTTTTAAACGAAACGCTAAAACCGGATTATTAACTTTTGTAAGTGAAATTGCAGCTCCAATGCCAGTTTGTATTTTGTTTTAATCAAAGAGCGATTGCCAAGGTGTTAATTCCCCAAGGCTTTTCGAGAAATGTAAGATATTTGTATTGTAAGTACACCTCGTACGCTTACATTGAATTTGTTAATTTTTCTGTGGACATTTTACCGCAAAGACACAAAAGTTCTTTTTTAAGATTTCTGGTTCTTGGTTTTAAAGGAAAAGCGATGTTTTGTCTTTTATTATATATTAATGAATTCTATTTAAACATAGTAGTATAATGTTTAGTTTTTTAGTTTAAATTGAATAGAATTTTCTTTTTTATAATTCAAATTCAATTCCGTAACTTGTAGCATTAAAATTTAAATAAGTGAGTAAAAATTTAACAATTAATGGAAAAGTGTACACTGTTGATGTACAGGATGATATGCCTCTTTTGTGGGCAATTAGAGATATTGTTGGTTTAACAGGTACAAAATTTGGCTGTGGAGCTGGTGAATGTGGATCTTGTTCTGTTATAATTGATGGAGCTCTTACAAAATCTTGTAGCATGCCAGTTTCCTACGGAGTTGGAAAAGAAATTTTTACGATAGAAGGATCATCAGAAAATCTAGAATATTTACGTGAAGCTTGGAATGATGGTAATGTGCCACAATGTGGCTTTTGTCAATCTGGTCAATTAATGGCAGCAACTTCTTTGTTAGATAAAATAGAAAATCCTACGGATGAAGATATTGATCTTGCCATGAGCAATAATATTTGTAGATGTGGAACATATTCTAGAATTAAAAAAGCAATTCATAAAGCTGTTGCACTTAAAAATGAATCATTATGAGTAACATACAGCAAATAAATCGTAGAGATTTTGTAAAATTATTTGGCTTAGCAACAGGAGGGCTTCTTTTAGGATGTAATATTTCATCTGGTAAAAAAGATTTTATTCCGCATACAAATGGCACTTTAGCGCCTAACTTATTTGTGCAAATTCAAAAAGATGGAACTGTTATTTTAATAGCTTCTCGTTCTGAAATGGGACAAGGAATTAGAACTTCTTTAGCATCCGCAATTGCGGATGAATTAGAAGCCGATTGGAAATATATTACTGTAAAACAAGCAACAGGAGATGCCAAATACGGCAATCAAAATACAGATGGTTCACGAAGTGTAAGAACGTTGTTAGCACCAATGCGTAAAATGGGTGCAGTTGCAAAAGCAATGTTAGTTACAGCTGCTGCAAAAAAATGGAAGGTTGCAGAAACTGATTGTATTGCAAAAAATCACTTTATAATTAATACAAAAAATAACGATAAAATTTTCTTTGGTGATTTGGTTGATGATGCTGTTAAAGTTACCATTCCAGATGAAGAAACTATTAAACTAAAAAAAGTAGCAGACTTTAAATTTATAGGTAAAACCTTAAAAAGTGTAGATTTAAAAGATTTTACAAATGGTACGGCAACTTACGGTAATGATGTTAGAATTCCTGATATGAAATTTGCTGCAATTGCAAGGTGTCCTGTAACTTTTGGAACCGTAAAAAGTTTTGATAGTACAGATGCAGAGAAAACGCCAGGTGTAGAAAAAGTTTTTCAGTTAGATAGAATGGAACCTCCAACTGGTAAGTTTTATGGCGCCTTAGGTGGCGTTGCAGTAATTGCAAATAATACTTGGGCTGCTTTTCAAGGAAAATTAAACTTAGATATTGAATGGAATTATGGTAAAAATCATTCTTTTGATTCAGAAAAATTTAAAGAAATACTTACCAAAAGAGTTAAAGAAAAAGGAAAATCAGTTCCTGGTAATTCTGGAGATGTAGATGATGCTTTTGAAATTGCAGAAAAAACAATAGAAGCAACCTACTATGTTCCGTTTTTAGCGCATACGCCAATGGAAGTGCCAAACGCTACAGCTTGGTATCAAAAAAATAAAATAGAAGTTTGGGCACCTTTACAAGATCCGCAAACGGCAAGAGCAGAACTTGCGTATTTTTTTGAAGTTCCTTTAGAAAGTATTACTATAAATGTTACTTTTTTAGGTGGTGGTTTTGGGCGTAAATCAAAATCTGATTTTGTGGTTGAAGCCGTTGCTTTATCCAAAGAAATAAAAGCACCTGTACAAGTAGTTTGGACCCGTGAAGATGATATTCAAAATAGTTATTATCATGCTACAAGTACACAATATTTAAAAGGTTCTTTAGATAAAAATGGTCAAGTAACTGGTTGGTTGCAAAGAGTTGCATTTCCTTCAATTGGCTCTACCTTTAAACCATTGTCTGAATATGCTGGGGGTTTTGAGCTTAATCAAGGATTTACAAATAATCCTTACAATTTAGCTAACTTTAGTTTAGAAAACGCAAAAGCAGAAGCAAATTTAAGAATTGGTTGGATGCGTTCTGTAGTTCATATTCATAGCGGTTTTGGTAATAATTCTTTTGTAGATGAATTAGCATTTGTTGCTAAAAAAGATCCAATTAAATTTCATTTAGATTTAATTGGAGAAGATAGAGTTATTGAAGGTAGATCTGAGTTTCCGTATGATTCTAAACGAATGAAAGCCGTTTTAAAAAATACCGCTAAAATTTCTAATTGGGGCAAAGAACTTCCTGAGAATCATGGACTAGGAGTGGCGATTCATTATAGTTTTTACAGTTATGTAGCCACCATTGTAGAGGTTTCTGTTGTAAATGAAAAAGTAAAAGTAGAAAATGTTTGGACAACCATAGATTGTGGTTTGGCATTAAACAAAGACAATATTAAAAATCAATTAGAAGGTGCTGCTATTTTTGGAATGTCTTTAGCTTTGTACGGAAAAATTTCTGTAAAAGAAGGAGCCGTTGAGCAACAAAATTTCTTTGATTACCAAATGACAAGAATGAAAGATGCACCAAAGATTCATGTAGATATTATAGATGCTATGGATAAACATCCTACAGGTGTTGGTGAACCTGGCGTTCCTGTAATGGCGCCTGCTATTTGTAATGCTATTTTTAATGCGACTGGTAAAAGAGTTAGAAGCTTACCTTTGTCGGATTTTGGGATGGTTTAAAACTACATATAACAAATAAAGAAAGTAGGAGTGTGTTGGTAACAACACGTTATGATAAAAACTAGATACTCCTACTACCTTCTTTATAAGTAGTTATTCCTTTTTTTAATACGCGTTTTAATTTTACCGAAGGTTGGTAATTTACATGGTACTTTTTAATATTTCGTTTTGGGGATAAGAGTTTTGGGTCTTCTTCTGCCGTGCATTGAAACCCCATTTTAAACTTGCCTACAGCACCCAAGTCTACAATATTACCTTCTTGTAAATAAAAATCTAACTTTTTACCAAGCGCAATTAATACAGCTTGCACATCTACACTATGTAAACTACATTCATTGCTAATTACATTGCTAATGGTTTCTAAATCTACAGTGCCTGTAGTAACGGCTTGCATAATGTATTGTTCTTTTTTGTTTTGTATGCTATTGCTTCTTTTGGTGATTCTGTAACGTATTGCCATTCTTTTCTAGATTTTATTTTGTACCTTTATTTTTTGCTGCCAAATCTAATCGTACAGCTTCTTTGTACCTCTTTTGTAAAAATACTACATTTTTTAAAAAATTATACTAGTATATTCTTAAAAATATATTAGTATATCTGTGCAATTATACTAGTATAATTACAAAGTTAATACGTGTGCGTGTTGTAAAAGTATCTATACTTTGATAAAATAGATAGGTATGTTTGATAAAGTTGATGAGGGTGTAGTTTGTACTTAGAGTCTAACCTTGATATCGCTGATTTGCAATCCGTGAATACCTGATGTTGTCGCGGATTTGCAACTTGATAGCGCGGATTTGTAATCCGTGAATACTAAATCTCTATATCAAGTAGCTAGTTAAAAAATAAAACTTAAATTGTAATAAAAAAACAATGTCAACTAAATATAAAGCAACCATGACAGATACAGGCTATTTTGTAACTATTACAATTGTAGGTTGGGTAGATGTTTTTACGAGGTTAAAGCAACGCTACATAATTATTAATGCTTTAAATTATTGCCAAAAAGAAAAAGGTTTAGAAATTTATGCATATTGCATTATGCCAAGCCATGTACACATGTTATGTAAGGCAAATGAAGGATATTTATTATCTAATATTATGCGAGATTTTAAAAAATTTACATCAAAAAAAATAATAGATACTATTATAAATTATCCTGAAAGTAGACGTGAATGGTTATTAGATTTTTTTAAGAATGCTTGTAAACATTTAAATAGAAAACAAACCTATAAAGTATGGCAAGATGGCTATCATGCAGAAATATGTAATTCTAATACTTTTATAAAACAAAAATTAAATTATATCCATAACAACCCTGTAATTGATAAAATTGTAGCAAATCCAGAAGATTATATGTTTAGTTCTGCTCGTAATTATGCAGATTTAGATAGTGAATTAGACGTTGTTGTTTTAAATGTTTTTTAATCTTGATGTCGCGAATTTGCAATCCGTGAATACTACATGTCTATATCAAATATTTCCTCGAAAGATGATGTGTTTAGCTCCTCTCGTAATTATGCAGACTTAGATGTTATTTTTTTAAAAGTTTTTTAAGTTGTTTAATTCTTACAGTTGTGGGCACGGATTACAAATCCGCGCTATCGGTTTTTAAATGTTTTTTAACTTGATGTCGCGGATTTGCAATCCGTGAATATTACATGTCTATATCAAATATTTCCTCGAAAGATGATGTGTTTAGCTCCGCTCGTAATTATGCAGATCTAGATGTTATTGTTTTAAATGTTTTTTAAGTTGTTTAATTCTTACAGTTGTGGGCACGGATTACAAATCCGCGCTATCGGGGAGTTTTTATTGCTTCTGCTAAATGTTTTTTATTGAAAAGGATTTTATGCAGTATCCTTAATAATTTGTAAATTCGTTTATACTATTTTTAGTACTTTACTTAGCTATGAATAAAATTATAAATGTAACTTGTGCTATCATCAGTTTTAAGGATAAAACTTTAGCTGTTCAGAGAAGTGAAACAATGAAACTTCCTTTGAAATGGGAATTTGCTGGAGGTAAAATAGAAGTTGGAGAATCTGAAATTGATTGCATTAAAAGAGAAATCTTAGAAGAGTTAAACATTCAAATAGAAGTCAAAGAAAGATTGACTTCGGTAGTTCATCAATATCCTAATTTTAAGATAAAACTAATACCTTTTATAGCGGAATATATTAAAGGAGAATTGAAATTGAGAGAACATTCAGATTTTGTATTAGCCAATAAAAAAGAAATGCTAAATTTAGATTGGGCAGAAGCAGATGTGCCAATTTTAAAAGAATATATGAAGCTATGAATAAAGGAATATACGAAGAGTTAATAACACAACTTATTAATGATAAACTAAATGAAATAGATAAGGACAAGTTTTTTTTAAAGAAAAATTTAATTGATAAAGAAGAAGCTTCTGGTATTCTATCTAAACATTTATCTAAAACGGTTAAGCAAGCTTTTGATTTAATTAAAGGTCAAAACAAGGTAGAGGAACAAATAAAAATAGCTAATAAAATAATTAAGCTACTTAAGCAGGAATTAAAAAAACAAGATTTTGATGAAGACTTGGTTCATGTTGAAGGAGAAATTTTAAAAGCTGTTTTTTCTAAAACTGATGCCCACTTTTCAAATTTAGATTTGCACCTCAAAGAAATAACACCTTATACAACTTTAACACAAAGCGAATTATTTACTGGTGGAAATGGTGGTTTATCTCTAGAAAGTGAGCTTAAAAAAGAAATACTTTCTTCTGATAAAATCAATCTATTAGTTTCTTTCATAAAGTTCAAAGGAATAATAATTCTTGAAAAAGAATTAAGAGAATTTACAGAACGAGGAGGAGAACTAAATGTAATCACGACAACTTATATTGGTGCAACAGATTATAAAGCCGTTCAATTACTTGCTAAGCTACCAAATACCAAGGTTAAAATATCTTACAATACTTCAAACGAAAGATTGCATGCAAAAGCCTACTTATTTTACAGAAATACTGGCTTTCATACTGCTTATATTGGTTCTTCAAATTTTTCAAGGTCTGCTTTAACTGATGGTTTAGAATGGAATTTAAAAGTGACAACTAAAGAAGTTAGCCATATAATTGATAAGTTTCAGAAAACATTTGATGCATATTGGCAAAGTAATGATTTCGAATTATTTAACGATTCTATTCATAAAGAGAAACTTCAAGATGCATTAAAGCAAAGTAAGTTTAGTAAGCCTTATGAGAATACAACTGCCTTTTTTGATATCAAACCATTTCCTTATCAAAAGGAAGTTTTAGAAAAATTAGAAGTAGAAAGAACAGTACACAAAAGATTTAGAAATCTTGTTGTTGCAGCAACTGGAACTGGGAAAACGGTAATTTCTGCTTTTGATTATAAGAGATTCAAACAAAATAATGAATCTTCAAAACTATTATTCTTAGCACATCGAAAAGAGATATTACAAAAATCACATTCAACTTTTCAAGGTGTTTTAAAAAATAATAATATTGGTGAATTATGGGTAGATGGACAAGTTCCTGATAATTTCGAATGTGTATTTGCATCTGTTCAAACAGTCAATAATCAAATTGAAAATGTAAACATATCTGCAGATTACTATGATTATATAATTATTGATGAATGTCATCATCAAAAAGCAAAAAGTTATAGGTCAATAATTAATTATTTCAAACCTAAAATACTTCTTGGCCTTACAGCAACTCCGGAAAGAATGGATGGTGGAGATATTTTAGAAGATTTTGACAACAAAATTGCAGCAGAAATTAGATTACCTGAAGCAATGAATAAAAAATTGCTTTGCCCTTTTCAATATTTTGGAATTACAGATAGTATCGATTTATCAAATGTTAAATGGGTTAAAGGAAGGTATGTAGCAAGTGAATTAACAGATGTTTACACTGTAAATGACAGAAGAGTTCGCGAAATTATTGATGCATTAGATAAGTATACAAAAGATGTAAATGATGTTAGAGCATTAGGATATTGTGTTTCAATGGAACATGCCAAATACATGTCAGAAAAATTTACTTTAGCAGGATTAAAAGCGGATTTTTTAACAAGTAACAATAGTAAAGACAGAGTTCATATTCGTAAAAAGCTAGAGAAGAAGGAAATTAATTATTTGTTTGTCGTTGATATTTTTAATGAAGGGATTGATATTCCTGAAATAGATACTTTACTATTTTTAAGACCAACAGAAAGCCTAACTATATTTTTGCAACAATTAGGAAGAGGTTTAAGGTTATTTGAAGAAAAAGATTGCTTAACCGTTTTAGATTTTGTTGGAAATTCTAGACCAGAGTATAATTTTGAAAGTAAGTTTAGAGCATTAATAGGTAAAACAAATACTACTGTTGTTAAAGAAGTTGAGGATAATTTTCCTCACTTACCATTAGGGTGCTCAATAGTTTTAGAGAAAAAGACTAAAGAAACGATTCTTAAAAATATTTCTGCTGCAACATCATTAAATAAAAATAAATTAATTCAAAGAATTCAGCAATTTCAACATGATACTGATTTATCACTAACCATTGGAAATTTTAGTGCCTTTTACAATATACCATTGCAATCAATTTACAAAAGAAATAGTTGGAAAAGACTATGTCAACTTGCAGGTAAAATAAATGATTTTGATTCTAAAAATGAAAAACCAATTATTTCAGCAATCTCAAATAAGTGGCTTTCTACAAATTCGTTGAGCTATTTTACTTTTATTTTAAAAATTGCAAAACAAAATTTCGCTATAAATATTTCTGAATTTAATTCGAATGAAAAAACAATGCTCTTAATGTTGCATTATGATGTTTGGCAAAAAGAAGGAGGATTTGATTCATTAGAAGAAAGCATAAAGGCAATTGGTTTGAATACAATTTTAGTTGAAGAAATAACAGAAGTTCTTGAGGTGTTAATTGAAAACATAGACTTTAAAGAACTACCTATTGAACTTCCTTATCAACAACCATTGAAATTACATAGTCGCTACACTAGAGACCAAATTTTAGTTGCTTTTAAGTTTAGTAGTTTCGAAAAAAAATCATCTAACAGAGAAGGAACTGCTGAAAACAAAGATTTGAATACAGAAGTGTTGTTTATCAATCTTATTAAAACAGAAGAAAATTTTTCACCAACAACCATGTATAATGATTATGCTGTAACTGAGTCTTTATTTCATTGGCAAACTCAAAATCCAGCAAGACCAGATTTAGGCAAGGGTTTATCTTACATAAACCATAAAAAAACAAAAAAAAGAATATTACTTTTTGTTAGAGAAAAAGCTATAAATGAGTTTGGTAAAAGTTTAGGGTTTATTTTTATTGGAGAAGGAAATTTAAAAGATCATAGAGGTTCTAAACCAATGAGTATTAATTGGGAGCTTCAAGAACCGATGCCTCATTATTTATGGAAGGATGCAGCCAAATTATCAATTGGTTAATTATTTGTGCTAATAAAAGTGTAAAATAAAATCATTTTTCAAAATGAAAGAAGAAACAAATACTTTATATGCCATTTATAAGAATGGTATACACTTAGGTAATGAAAAAGGCATAAATATTAATGATGCAATAAGAAAATACCTTATTGCATCATTGTATGAGGATTTTTTAGAGGATAAGGAATTCGCTTCTTTATATTCAGGTAAAGAATCGATTAAAAAAATACATTTCTTATAATTATTCCCTTAAAACTTATACCCCGATGTCGCGGATTTGCAATCCGAGAATACTAAATATCTATATAAAACCGTTAACCAAAAGATTGTATGTTTAATTCTGCTCGTAATTATGCAGACTTAGATGTTATTGTTTTAAATGTTTTTTAAGCTGTTTAATTCTTACAGTTTGGGCACGGATTGCAAATCCGCGCTATCAGGTTTAGTTCTGCTCGTAATTATGCAGACTTAAATGTTATTGTTTTAAATGTTTTTTAAGTTGTTTAATTCTTACAGTTGTGGGCACGGATTACAAATCCGCGCTATCATGTTTAATTTTGCTCGTAATTATGCAGACTTAGATGTTATTGTTTTAAAAGTTTTTTAAGTTGTTTAATTCTTACAGTTGTGGGCACGGATTACAAATCCGCGCTATTTATATTTAACAATTTGCCTTCTTCTAATTTGTATCGTAATGCTAGTAATTTTAAGAAAAAATAGACTGTTAATCTACGTCAGTTAACATACAAATAAGTATTATCTTTAAATTAAGTCTATAAATACTAAACAAAAAAAATCCAAGATGTTGTCTTGGATTTTTATATACTATATGTAGTAAGTATTTTAAAACTTATACTCTTTCAAAGGTTTTGGAAACTTCTCTGGGTTTGCCGCTAAATGATAACGAGGATCATCTATATCATCAATAATAATATCTGTAAAAACAGGACTAGATTTATAGAGTAGCAATTTACAATCTTCACTTAAATGTTTTAACGTAATTGTTTTGCCTGCAGCTTGGTATTTTTCTACCAAGGCATAAATAGCTTCAATAGCAGAATGATCGGAAACACGAGCTTCTACAAAATCTATTTCTACTTTTTCAGGATCATTTTTTATATCAAATTTTTCGTTAAAAGTAGCAATACTTCCAAAGAATAATGGTCCCCAAATTTCATATACTTTCGTGCCATCTTCTCTAAAACGCTTTCTAGCTCTAATCTTTTTAGCACTTTCCCAAGCAAAAACTAAGGCAGAAACAATAACACCCACAAAAACGGCAATTGCTAAATCAAAAAATACAGTTACAGCAGAAACGATGATTAATACAAAAGCATCCGATCTTGGAATTTTCTTTAAAATTCTAAAACTAGACCAGGCAAATGTTTCAATTACCATCATAAACATTACACCAACAAGTGCTGCAATAGGTACTTGTTCTATATATTTATCAGCAAATAAAATAAAAGTTAAAAGCGTTAACGCCATCATAATTCCAGATAAACGTCCACGTCCGCCAGCATTAATATTAATAACAGTTTGCCCAATCATACCACAACCACCAGTTCCACCAAAGGCGCCACTAACAATGTTTCCTGCTCCTTGTGCAATACATTCTTTATTTCCGTTTCCTCTAGATTCTGTTAATTCATCCACTAAATTCATGGTCATTAAAGTTTCTATTAAACCTACGGATGCCGCTAAAAAAGCATACGGAGCAATAAATTTTAAGGTATCAAGATTAAAAGGAAGGTTGCTCCACAATTCTACAACGTTTAAATTCTTAGAAAGTTCTGCAATTCCGTTTAAACCTGCGCCACCACCATCTCTAATAAAATCGCCTACATTAATAGACCCTAATCCGCTAAAAATTGAAATTAGTGTAACAATTAAAATGGCTGTTAATGCCGCCGGAATTTTTGTAGTTAATTTAGGTAAGCCCCAAACAATAAACATGGTTAATAATACTAAACCAATCATTACATACAAAGTGTTACCTTGCATGGTTGTTTTTACAACACCACTATCTTTTACAGTATAAAATCCTTCATCAGAAGCGTTAAAAACTACTTTCTTCGTTTTTGCATCAAAAACTTGACCATCAGACACAAGAAATACTTCTTCGTTTGTATTACTGTTTTTTACGGATTTTCCATCAATCGTAAATAGTAAGGTATTCGATTTTAAATCTTTTACTTGATTGTTAGATACATTATATACCAATTCTTTCGATTCGGTTTTACGCATATTTTGTCCGAAGAAATCTTTTTTATTCTCTTTAAACATTCCCAATTGCGCCATAAAAATCACAATTGCCAAACCGTTTACAAATCCCATCATTACAGGATGTGGAATTAAACGCACAAAACGACCTAGTTTAAAAACACCTGCAAAAACTTGAATAATTCCCATTAATACAACGGCGGCTAAGAGATAAAAGTAACCCATGTTTTCAACAGGATTGTCAAAAAGCAAACCTTTTGCGTGTCCTTCTTGTATCATATGAACAAAAATAACAGCTACAGCGCCTGCTGCACCAGATATTAATCCGGGTCTTCCGCCAAAACTAGCTGAAATAATTCCGACTACAAAAGCACCAAATAAAGCAACGATTGGGCTTATTTGTGCCACAAAAGCAAAAGCGACAACCTCTGGAATCATTGCTAAAGAAACCGTGATTCCTGCTAATACATCGTCTTTGGCATTTGGTATTATTTTTCTAATAAATTCAGTCATAATATAGTTACTTTTAAAAGTCGGCAAAGATAGTTTGTTTTTTTTAGATAGGCTTCTAGTGTAAAAGTTTATGCATATTAGTGCTTAAAATTACGAATTTGTCTTATTCTTAGGATGAATTTTAAGATTAAACAAATAATATCATTTATATATTACTGCAACTTAAAACTAGATTATTAGGCTTTTTTATAAGCATCATAAACAAGTTTGATGTTTGCAAAAGTATTTTTTAATGCTTCATCAATTTCTTTTTCATTTTTAAAGCAAACCTCTGTAATTCCTTCTTCGGTTTGCGGCACTAATGGTTTGTCAAAGTCAGAGGTCATTAAAAACCAATGCGTTTCTTTTAGTTTTATGCCTTTGTAAAAATAAATATGATACGTAGTAATTAACTTTTTTTTGATGGATAAATTAAAAATGCTACATTCTTCTTCAACTTCTCTAATTCCGGCAGTTTCAATGCTTTCTCCTTTTTCAATTTTTCCTTTCGGTAAATCCCAAAAGTTATTTCTATAAATAAATAACACTTCTTTTTTTTGATTTAAAACCAATCCGCCTGCGGCAGGAATAACTTTCATGTTTTTTAAGAAAATTAACCAATCGGTTTCTATATCAGAAGAAATTAATTTTATACCTTTAATGTCATCATTCTTAAGCTTGTTTAACACTTCGTCAAAAAGAATATTTTTAAAGTTATATACCGGAAAAATATTTTCTTTTTTTAAAGAAGAAGTGATAATAATTGGTTTGTCATTTATAAAAACTTTATACATTTGCAATATGATTTTAAACAAAGATAACGCAAAAAAAACAGCTAAACATTTATTGCAAATAAAAGCAATAAAGTTAAGCCCTAATGATCCATTTCAATGGGCTTCTGGTTGGAAATCGCCTATTTATTGTGATAATAGAATAACTTTATCTTTTCCGCCTGTTCGTATTTTTTTAAAGGAAGAATTAGCTAAAATTGTTGAGTTACAATATGGTAAACCAGATGTAATTGCAGGTGTTGCTACTGGTGCAATTGCTATTGGTGTTTTAGTAGCTCAAGAATTAGGATTACCATTTGTATATGTTAGACCAGAACCTAAAAGCCACGGAAGAAAAAACCAAATTGAAGGCTATTTAGAAAGAGGTCAAAATGTGGTTGTTATAGAAGATTTAATTAGTACTGGAAATAGTAGTTTAAATGCTGTTAAGGCAATAAAAGAAGCTGGTGGAGTTGTAAAAGGAATGGTTGCAATTTTTACGTATGGTTTTCAAATAGCCGAAGATAATTTTAAAGAAAATAATATTCGTATAACAACTTTAAGTAATTATGAAAATTTACTTGAGCAAGCGTTAGATAGTAAATATATTTCTTTAAAAGAGTTAGATACATTAAAAGAGTGGAAGGGAAATCCTAGCCAGTGGAAACAAGAAAAAGTAGATAATTATGAATATTAGTGGTACTAAAGTAGTGGTTAAAAAATCTCAAAAAGAAACTTTTGAATTTTTATCAGAATTAAAAAACTTTGAACAATTGATGCCAGAATCTATTCAAAAATTTGAAGTTGAAGGAGATTCTTTTATTTTTGGATTAAAAGGAATGCCAGAAATAAGATTGATTTTAAAAGAAAGTACAGAGTTTTCTAACATAACTTTAGGCGCTGCAAGTAGTAAATTAAGTTTTGAATTAGTTGCCATTATTGATGAAATTAATGAGAGTTCATCAGAAGTTCAATTAGATTTTAATGGAGAATTTAATATGATGATGGCAATGATGGTTAAAAAACCTTTAACCAGTTTTATTGATACATTAACAGATAATTTAGGAAAAGTTTAAGCGAAAGAAATTTCTTTAAGGCCAAATTCTTTAACGATTTCATCTTCTAGTTCAACTTGAAGATTTCCATATAAAGAAATTCCTATTATCTTACCCATAAATAAAACATCGTTTCTATCTTTAAACATAGAAGGGATGTTTTTTTTATACAATACATTTAAGTAACCCGTTTCTAATTCTTGATATTTTTTAAGTGAAAGTAAGTGTATCGTGTTTTTTAAATTTTCAATAATTTCTAGCAATAAATCATCTAAATCATAATCATATTTAGAATTAGTACTATTCTTTAAAGAGGTTGCATTTTTTAATGAATCTGCAAATTTTTCTTGATTTACATTTAATCCAATTCCAATAATAGAACTCGTAATTTTAGTACCTTTAATATTGTTTTCTATTAAAATGCCACATATTTTTTTATTTGCTGACAAAATGTCGTTAGGCCATTTTATAGAAAGGTTAGGTGTTTTGTAATTAGAAAGTGTATTAAATATAGCCAATGAAATAGCAAAGTTTAAATATTTTTGATCTTTAATTTCTAAATCAAAATCTTTTGTAAACACACTGAATGTAAGGTTTTTAAAAGGTTTAGAAATCCATTTATTTTCTACTTGTCCTCGGCCTTTTTCTTGGTTATTTGTAACCACAACCGTGAAATTTTTAAGGGTAGAATTTTGTCCCATTTCTTTTAAAAAAGAATTGGTAGAATCAATGGCATTAAGTTTGATTATTTTCAAGTGTTAAATAAAGTGTAAACTAGTTCAATATTACGCAAAATACTCGCAAAAAAATAATAACTTTGCACTAAATTAGAAAAATATTAATGGCAAAAAAGCAAGCAAGCGCAGACGATTTAATCTCTTTGATTATTAAAGGGATAGACGATGTTAAGGGAGAAAATATTTTATTATTAGATTTAAGAGAAATAGAAAACACAGTTTGTGATTATTTTATAGTATGTTCTGGTAGCTCTAATACACAAGTAAACGCAATTTCTGGTTCTGTACAAAAAGTAGTAAGCAAAGCATTAAAAGACAAGCCTTGGCATATAGAAGGGCAAGGAAATTCTGAATGGATTTTAATGGATTATGTAAATGTAGTGGTTCATGTTTTTCAAAAACATGTTAGAGACTTTTACGATATTGAAAGCCTTTGGGGAGATGCGAAAATTACAGAAATAAATCCAGTTTAATCTTATTGATTTTTATAACAAATGAGCGATTCAAATAAAGAAAACAAATCAAATTTACCTAAATTTAAATTTAATTCGTATTGGATTTATGGTGCAATTTTTATCATAATTATAGCCGTACAATTTTTTAGTAGTGGAGATTTAGCTTCAAAAAGTATTTCAAAAAATAAATTTGAAGAAATTTTAAAAGATAATGACATCAAAGAAATTGTTGTTGTTAACAAAGATATAGCACAAATTTATTTAACTACAGAAGCGTTAAAAAAAGAGAAGCATTCTAAACAAACTACCACAACTTTTTATAGACCTGGTTCTCCTGTTTATGAGTATAATTTTGGAGATTTAAGAACTTTTGAAGAAAATGTAGCTAGTATAAAAAAAGAAAATAATTTAATTGTAGATGTAGATAATAAAGAAAGTACGAGCATTTTTGATGCTATTCTTGGATTTTTACCGTTTATTATTTTAATTGCTGTTTGGTTATTTTTTATGAGAAGAATGTCTGGGGCCGGTGGTGGCGCAGGCGGTGGAGGTCAAATTTTTAGCATTGGTAAATCGAAAGCTAAATTATTTGATAAAGACACTAAAGTAAAAACTACTTTCGAAAATGTTGCAGGTTTAGAAGGAGCAAAAGAAGAAGTACAAGAAATTGTAGATTTCTTAAAAAATCCAGATAAATATACTTCATTAGGAGGTAAAATACCAAAAGGAGCTTTATTAGTAGGACCTCCAGGAACAGGTAAAACATTATTAGCAAAAGCGGTTGCTGGTGAAGCAGATGTTCCTTTTTTCTCTTTATCTGGTTCAGATTTTGTTGAAATGTTTGTTGGTGTTGGTGCATCTAGAGTAAGAGATTTATTTAAACAAGCGCAACAAAAATCACCTTCAATAATTTTTATTGATGAGATTGATGCAATTGGTAGAGCTCGTGGAAAAAATAGCATGACTGGTGGTAATGACGAACGTGAAAATACCTTAAATCAGTTATTAACAGAAATGGATGGTTTTGGTACTGATACAAATGTTATTGTATTAGCCGCAACTAATAGAGCAGATGTTTTAGATAGCGCTTTAATGCGTGCTGGTCGTTTTGACAGACAAATTTATGTTGATTTACCAAATATTAACGAAAGAAAAGAAATTTTTGAAGTTCATATAAAACCATTAAAGTTAGCAGAAGATGTTAAAATAGGTTTTTTAGCACAACAAACACCAGGTTTTTCGGGTGCAGATATTGCAAATATGTGTAATGAAGCAGCATTAATTGCAGCAAGAAATGGTAAAAAAGCGATTCATCATCAAGATTTTTTAGATGCAGTTGATAGAATTGTTGGTGGTTTAGAAAAGAAAAATAAAGTAATTACACCAAAAGAAAAGCAAGTAATAGCGTTTCACGAAGCTGGTCATGCAACGGTAAGTTGGATGTTAGAACATGCTGCACCTTTAGTAAAAGTTACAATTGTACCAAGAGGGCAATCTTTAGGGGCTGCTTGGTATTTGCCTGCAGAAAGAATGATTGTTCAAACCGAACAAATGCTAGACGAAATGTGTGCTACAATGGGGGGTAGAGCTGCAGAAAAAGTAATGTTTGATAAAATCTCTACAGGTGCTTTAAGTGATTTAGAAAAAGTTACTAAACAAGCTAGAGCAATGATTACTGTATATGGTTTAAATGATGAAGTTGGTAATATTACTTATTATGATTCTTCTGGTAACGATGCTTTTGTAAAACCTTATAGTGAAGAAACAGGTAGAAAAATTGATAAAGAAATTTCTAAAATGATAGAAAATCAATATCAAAGAGCAATTAAACTTTTAGAGGATAATAAAGAAAAATTAACAACATTAGCAGAATTATTATTAGAAAAGGAAGTTATTTTTAAAGATGATTTACAAGAAATATTTGGTAAAAGACTTTTTGATGAAATTGAAGAAGCAGAAGTTGATGCTACCAAACAAGAATTAGAAAAACCTACAGTAGATAAAATTTCAGAAGAATAAGTTTTAATGAATTTTTTTAAAAAGCTCTTTAATATCCAAGAAACAGAGGATAAAGAAATACAAGAACAAGAGATAAATTTATCTCTTGATGAATCTTTTGTTCATAATTTTGTAGAAAAAGGAGGTAAGTTTTTATATTGTTTAAATAAAGAAGAGGTAATTGATAATTTTAAAAAAGTTCTTTCTGAGAATAGTTGGGATGAAGTTTACTTGTTAAATGATAAATTAGCGTCTTTATTTAATAAAAATGAAGTAAAAATATTAAATAAATTTAACGATAATACACCAATACTTACCCCTTGCGAGCATTTAATTGCAGATAGTGGAGATATTTTATTTTCATCAAATCAATTAAAAAGCACCAAGTTAGGTGATTTTTCTGATAACTTTATTGTTTATGCAACTACAAGTCAATTGGTTAAAGATACTGGTCAAGGTTTAACTGGTATAAAAACAAACAATAAAGAGCAGATACCAACAAATATATCTCCAATAAAAAATTATGTTATTAATAAAAATGATGATAATTTTCTAAACTATGGTAACAGTAATTCAAAAAACTTATATTTGTTGCTATTAGAAGATTTATAATATGCGCCACCTTTTAAAAAGGAGTTTTTCTGGAATAATTTATGTTTTATTATTTCTTTTTGCAATTCTCTTTTCAAGAGAATCTTATATCGTATTAACTACTATTTTTGGGTTTTTATGTATTTGGGAATTTAATAAAATGGTTGACTTAAAAAATTATGCATCTTATATTTTTTATGCATTTGTTTTATTTTTAATGCTACAAAGACAAGAGAGTTATGCTACTGTTTTAGTTTTATCAATTACTTTATTGTCTTCTTTATTTCTGATTTATCAATTATTTGCAAAAAAACAAATTACCTTTTCTAATGATAGGGCAAAATTAGGAGTTACCATTAGATACATAATATTTTCAATATGTTTTTTAGTGTTACTTCCGTTTCATAAAAATACCTTTCATCCGTATTTAATGATCAGTATTTTATCAATTATCTGGATAAACGATTCGTTTGCTTTTTTTATTGGAAAAAATTTTGGAGCAAATAAGTTATTTCCATCAGTATCACCAAAAAAAACTATTGAAGGTTTTTTGGGTGGTTTAACTTTTTCGTTGATAGCTGCATTATTTATTAGTAAGTTTAATCTAGAATTTTCTATGATAAATTGGCTAGTTATTGGAGTTATTGTTTCTGTAGTTGGTACAATTGGTGATTTAGTGGAATCTAAATTTAAAAGACAAGCTAAAATAAAAGATAGTGGTAATATAATGCCTGGTCATGGAGGTATTTTAGATAGGCTAGATAGTTTGTTGTTTGCTGCACCATTTGTATATTTGTATATTAACTTTATAATTTAAGAATGATTCGTTTTCATAAAGAAGGGTATAAAATTATTTCGATAACTTTTATTATTGCAATTTCTGTAATCTTACTCGCAGATTATTTTATTGATATTACTTGGTTATTAAAAACTATACAAGTAATAATGTTAGGTTTTGTAGTTATCGTTTTACAGTTTTTTAGAAATCCGGCAAGGCATACAAAATTAGACGAAAATCAAATAATTGCACCTGTAGATGGTAAAGTTGTGGTTATAGAAGAGGTAGAAGAACCAGAGTTTTTCAAAGATAAAAGATTACAAATTTCAATTTTTATGTCTCCAATTAATGTGCATGTTACAAGATATGCTATGAGCGGAATTATAAAATACAGTAAATATCATCCAGGAAAATATTTGGTTGCTTGGCATCCAAAAGCATCAACAGAAAATGAAAGAACAACAGTAGTTGTAGAAAATAAAACTTTTGGTAATGTTTTATACAGACAAATTGCTGGAGCTTTAGCAAAAAGGATTGTAAATTATGCTAAAGTAGGAGATAAAGTTGTACAAGGAACAGATGCAGGTTTTATAAAATTTGGTTCTAGGGTTGATGTATATTTACCAATAGGAACTAAAGTGAATGTAAAATTAGGAGATAAAGTAAAAGGTGGTGTCCAAGTTATCGCAGAAAAATAATATAGATTTAGATACTGAGTATAAAGCTGCTTTTGACAAGATTTCTAAGTTAAAAGAAGCTGTAGCACCAGATATTATGCTAAAATTTTATGCTTATTATAAGCAAGCTAATTTTGGTAATAAATTTTCTTTTAATAATGGTTCTGATCTTAGAACTGGTTTTAAATTTAATGCTTGGATGCAGTTAAATGGTATGACTACAGAAGAGGCAAAAAGAGAGTACATTGAACTAGCCAAAGAATTTTAATAAAAAAATACTAATTTAATTAATTACAATTATGAAAAAAATATTTATTATTTCGTTTTTAGTGATCGCAACTGCATTTAATTTTACTGCATGTAAATCTGATACTAAAAAAGAAGAAAGTAAAACAGAAGAAATAGAAAGTACTACTAAAAGTGAATCTACTTTTTCTGTAACAAATGCTAAAAATGAAATTAACTTTACAGCTTATAAAACTTCAGAAAAAGTAGCTGTTGGTGGTCAATTTAAAGAGATTAATATAATTGCTGGAGGCGAAGGTAATAGCGTAAAAGAAGCAATTAATAATACAGAATTTTCAATTCCTGTTAGTAGTCTTTTTACAAAAGATACAAGTAGAGACTTTAAAGTTAAAAAGTTCTTTTTTGGTATGATGGAAGATACACAATTACTTTCTGGTAAGTTAATGATTACTGATGATGCAAACGGAACTGCAGAAATTAAAATGAACGGAGTTAGTAAAAATGTACCTTTTACATATACCATTGTTGATAAAACTTTTAATATGAAAGCTACAATGCATATTAACAATTGGAATGCTTCTAAAGCTTTAGAGGCTTTAAATAAAGCTTGTTTTGATTTACACAAAGGTGCAGATGGAGTTTCTAAAACTTGGAATGATGTAGCTTTAGATATTACAACAACTTTTTAAAGAATTATAAATTATTTAATGCTTTTTTAAGTGTTTTAAATCGAAAAGAATAGCCATTCTTTTCGATTTTTTTTGCCGAAACTTTACTTCCTTCTAATAAAATAATAGCCATTTTACCAAATATAAGTTTTAATAAAAAATCAGGAACAGCAATTGGTAAAAAAGGTCTTTTAATACTTTTTGCTAATATTTTAGAAAAAGATGTATTTGTTTGATGTTCTGGCGCAACAGCATTATATATTCCGGTTAAATTGTCTTCAACAGCCTTTATATACATTTCGCATAAATCATCAATATGAATCCAAGGTAAAAATTGTTTACCAGAACCTAAAGGTGATATAATTGGAGTTTTCATTTTATCTAAAGCTCCGCCTTTATCAGATAATACAATTCCTGTTCTAAAAATAGTTACAGGAATGTCTTTTGCTAAAAAGTGATGCGCAGCATTTTCCCATTTTTGGCAAACTTCACTTAAAAAATCATTTCCAGGTTTGTCTGTTTCAGTGTAAATTTTATTCGAAGTTATGGCACCGTAATAACCAACTCCAGAAGCAGAAATAAATCCTTTTAAAGCTATGCTAAGTTCGTTTATTTTATCAAAAAGTAAATTGGCAGAGTTTACTCTACTATCAATAATTATTTGTTTTCTTTCTGTAGTCCAACGTTTATCAGCAATTCCTGCACCAGCTAAATGAATGATATAATCTGCATTTAAAAGTGCTTTTTCATCAATATAATTTGTAGAAATATCCCATTTAAACTCATTTTTGTTTTTAGGACTTCTACTTAAAATTACAACTTGATGATTTTTATCAATCAGTAATTTTGATAATCTTTTGCCGACTAAACCTGTGCCACCTGTAATAATTACTTTTGCCATATTGTAAAGATAATTATTTTTTGTTTAATGTTTTGTAGATTTAATAAAACAAATCTATGTTAAGATATATTAAAGCAATGTTAATCTTTATTTTTGATGCATTTAAAGCTGTATTTTTATCCTCGATGAAAAATAATAGTAAGAGAAAAGGTTTTGTTTTTAAAACTTATGAGGCAGAAAATCAATCGCCTTTCGAGAAATTATTCGAAATCTTTAAGGAATTAATTACACATACTTCTGGCGATTTTGATGAGGCTATCGATTGGTTGCGCTCTTTAGATAAAGAATATAAATTGACAGATGAAAATTATACAATTGATGATTTTATAGAAGATTTAAAAAAGAAAGGGTATATAAAAGAAGAAATAAAAGGAGATGGAACCGGTGGAACAAAAATCACTCCAAAAACAGAACGTGCTATTCGTCAGCAAGCGTTGAATCATATTTTTGGAAAAATAAAAAGAAGTGGCGCAGGAAATCATAAAAGTAAATCTCCAGGAATAGGGGATGAACATACAGGAGATTTTAGAAATTATCAATTTGGTGATGCTTTAGATAAAGTTTCTATGACAGAAAGTATTAGAAACGCTCAAATTAACAACGGGATTGATAATTTTAATTTAACCGAAAGTGATTTAGTGGTTGAAGAAACCTTACATAAAAGCCAAATGAGTACGGTGTTAATGATTGATATCAGTCATTCTATGATTTTATATGGAGAAGATAGAATTACACCTGCCAAAAAAGTGGCCATGGCTTTAGCAGAACTAATTACTACACGTTATCCAAAAGATACCTTAGATATTATTGTTTTTGGTAATGATGCTTGGGCTATTAAAATTAAAGATTTACCGTACTTACAAGTTGGCCCTTATCACACAAATACCGTTGCAGGTTTACAGTTGGCAATGGATTTATTACGTAGAAAACGAAATACCAACAAACAAATTTTTATGATTACGGATGGAAAACCAAGTTGTTTGCGTTTACCTGATGGACAATATTATAAAAACAGTAATGGTCTAGACAAATATATTGTAAACAAGTGTTATGCAATGGCACAACAAGCCAGAAAATTACACATTCCTATTACTACTTTTATGATTGCACAAGATCCTTATTTAATGCAATTTGTAAGAGCGTTTACAAAAGCAAATCAAGGAAAAGCATTTTATACAGGCTTAAAAGGTTTGGGAGAAATGATTTTTGAAGATTACGAAACAAATAGAAAAAAAAGAATTAGGTAGCCCATCTGCCCTTCAGGCATCTTCCCAAAGGGAAGAATTGAAGAGGTTTATGGTAAAAAGTAAAATATAATTAATAAAACAAACAGAATATTTCTCTCTACTTTGGAGAGAGTTAGAGAGAGGATTATGAATTTAGAAAATATAAAAACATTAGGAGAATTAAAGAAATCTGGATACGAATCTAAATCAATTAAAGATGAGTTAAGAGAAAATCTCATCAGTAAAATGATGAATAAAGAAACTGTTTTTAAAGGTGTTCATGGTTATGAAAACACAGTAATTCCAGAATTAGAAAGAGCAATTTTAAGTAGACACAATATCAATTTATTAGGTTTAAGAGGTCAGGCAAAAACGCGTTTAGCAAGATTGATGGTAAACTTGTTAGATGAATATATTCCAGTGGTTACAGGTTCTGAGATTAACGATGATCCTTTTAATCCAATATCTAGATATGCACTGGAATTGATTAAAGAAAAAGGAGATGAAACTCCGATTTTTTGGTTGCACAGAAGTGAACGATTTGCAGAAAAATTAGCCACTCCAGATGTTACCGTTGCAGATATTATTGGTGATGTAGACCCTATAAAAGCAGCCAATTTAAAGTTGAGTTATGCAGATGATAGGGTTATCCATTTTGGTATGATTCCAAGAGCAAACAGATGTATTTTTGTAATTAATGAATTACCAGATTTACAAGCCAGAATTCAGGTTGCTTTGTTTAATATTTTGCAAGAAGGCGATATTCAAATTAGAGGATTTAAATTGCGCTTACCTTTAGATATGCAATTTGTATTTACAGCAAACCCAGAAGATTATACCAATAGAGGAAGTATTGTTACGCCTTTAAAAGATAGAATTGGTTCGCAAATTTTAACGCATTATCCAGAAGATATAGAAACGGCTAAAACCATTACCCAGCAAGAAGCAAACAAAGTAAATGCTCAAAAAGAATTTATAGAAGTGCCAGAATTAGCAAAAGATTTGTTAGAACAAATTGTTTTTGAAGCTAGAGAAAGCGAATATATAGATGCTAAAAGTGGTGTAAGTGCCCGTTTAAGTATCTCTGCTTTTGAAAATTTATTAAGCACAGCAGAAAGAAGAGCATTAATATCTGGTGATGATAAAACAATGATTCGACTAAATGATTTCGACGGAATTATTCCTGCAATTACAGGAAAAGTAGAATTGGTGTATGAAGGCGAACAAGAAGGCGCACAAGTAGTGGCAGAAACTTTAATTAAGAATGCCATTAAAACATTATTCCCAAGTTATTTTCCCGAGATTAAAAAGTTAGAAAGACAAGATGCAGAATCTCCTTATGATGATATTATTTCTTGGTTCTTTAATGCAGATGAAGATTTTGAATTGTTAGATGAATATTCTGAGGAACAATATAAAACTGAATTAGATAAGGTAAAACCTTTAGATGATTTTGTGAAAAAATATCAACCAAATATTACAAAAGAAGAAAGTTATTTCATAAAAGAATTTGTTTTATGGGCGTTAGTAGAATTTAAAAAATTAAGTAAATATCGTTTTGCAGAAGGCACACAATTTAAAGATCCTTATGGTAATTTTATAAGTGGATTGTAATTAAAAATTAAAACCTCATAGACAAAAAACTATGAGGTTTCTAGTTAACATTAATTCAAAATTAATGGGTAATCTATTTCTGTAGGGTTTAAAAAATATTCTGCACTGTTTTCTTTTAATAATAACAATGTTTTTAAATTTTTAATTTCTTCTATACTAAAAATCAAGATTAAATTTTGATATAATTTAGTTAGAGACTTTTTTTAGTTTTACAAGCATAATAATCTTACTAATAAGCAACATCTATATTCGTAATTTAATTTCTGAATTGTAAAAGTTGGTTTTTATAAAACTGAAAATACATTTTTACTTAATAAAAAAGAAAGTATAGCTAATTTCAATTTGGACGATACTACCTTTTAAATCGATTTAATTTTAATAATAAAGTGTAGAAAAAATAAATACTTTAGATTAAACTATTGTTAAAGAGTGTATTTATTAATATTATGCTCTTCATTAAAACCTGCATTTTTTAGGTTTGATATACGTTGAATTTTATTTCTATAACTTTTAGGAGTTACATTCATTTTTTTCTTAAAAATTCTATTAAAGTTAGATATATTGTTAAAACCACACTCATAACATATTTCTCTTATGGTTTTATTAGTCTCCTGTAGTAGTTTTATAACTTGAGTAATTCGAAAATCAATAACAAATTCTGTAAAATTTTTATTTGCTCTTTTTTTAAAGAAATGACTAAAGGCAGATTCACTCATATTATTAATTTCAGCTATTTTCTTTACACTGAGATTATTGCTTTTATAATTTGCAGTTATATAATCGTAGGTTTTATGAATTTTTTGATTTTTTGAAAGCTCAAGATCAGAACTAAAACCAGCTCCTGCAATATAATTATAACTTTCAGATTTAGCTAGATTATTTAATATAGAAAGAAATTTAATTGTAGCATCAAACCCTTTTAAATTAAATAAATCATGGAGCTGAATAATTAAGTCTTTTTTAGTTTGTTCATAAAAACATAACCCTCTAAATGAGTTTTCTAATAGATTCTTTATGGGTTTTAGGGAGTTTTTGTTTAGAATATTATTTGATAATAAATTTTTATCGAATTGTACTGTAATAACTTTAGCTATCGAGTTTTTATCATCAGTTCTTTCCCATTTATGATATAAATTAGGTCCCAATAGAACTAAATCCGTTTTATGAAAGTCATTTACAGAATCTCCAATTATTCTTCTACCAGAACAATTCATCACTAGGTTTAGTTCAAACTCTGGATGTAAATGTATTGGGTAATCAAAACGTGCATTAATGTGGTTTTGAATAACAAAAATATTAGCATCTCTTAAAGGTGTAATTTCTGAATAAACTTTCATTTTTATATTATTAATTAATTTTAGTTCTATTTTAGGTAATTTAACATTTTTATTGATATAATATTAGAAAATTCATAAAAGTATTATGTTTTAATTCTAAAGTGTACTTTTTAACTTATAACAATAACTAATTTTACCATACCGAAAATTAATGTTAAGTATCGTTAGTAAGTCACTAATATTTGATTGCTATTATTTTCATTAATATACTAAAAACTAAAATAATTGAATTAAACTAAAAAATGAAAAAAAATAAGAAACAAGTAATTACTCGTAGTTGTTTATTGTTATTTTTTGTGCTTCAAACCGTTTTTATGGCCAGTGCACAAGAAGTAAAAAGAGAAGTTTCTGGAAAAGTTATTGATGAAACTGGTATGCCTTTAATTGGGGCTAATATTTTGGTTAAAGAAAGAAACATTGGAACTATAACAGATTTTGATGGTTTTTTTAAGCTAAGTATTACAAAAGATGCTAAGGAACTTCAAATCTCAATGCTTGGGTACAAAACTCAAAATGTATTATTAGTAGACAAATTAGAATTTGAAATTGTTTTAAAAGAAGACATAAACCAATTGTCTGAAATTGTATTAATTGGTTATGGTGGAGCAAAGAAAAAAGAAGATTTAACTGGTGCTGTTGGTACAATTTCAGGTAAAGACTTTAAAGATCAACCTGTAACTAGAGTAGAACATACCTTAAGTGGTAGAACAGCTGGTGTGCAAGTAAAAAGTAATTCTGGAGCTCCAGGAGGTAATTTGTCAATACGTATTCGTGGTTCAAATTCAATAAAAGGTAATAACCAACCATTAGTGGTTGTAGATGGTGTAATTGGTGCTAATTTTCAATTGGTTAATCCAAATGATATTGAGTCTATTCAAATCTTAAAAGACGCATCCTCTACAGCAATTTATGGATCTCGTGGAGCAAATGGTGTGGTGATTATTGCAACTAAATCAGGTAAAAATAAAAAGCCTAGTATCAGTTTTAATACTTTTCATAGTATGTCTTTTCTGCCAAAAAAGATAGATTATCTAAATGCTGCCGAATTTGCAGAATTATATAACTCTTATGATAGAGATTTAAACTTTATTCCAGGTGTTTATGCAGCTCCTTTTTCAGCAGCAGACATTGCTATTTACGAACAAGAAGGAGGTACAGATTGGCAAGATGAATTATTTAGACAAGCATTTTCTAGCAATTATCAAATATCTGTTGCAGGTGGTGCAGACAAAGTTAAATATTATTTGTCTGGAGAGTATTTAAATCAAGAAGGTATTGTTATAAATTCTGATTTTAAAAGATACAATCTTCGCTCAAAAGTAGATGTAGAGTTGAATGATAAAATGGACTTAACTCTAAATATGGGTTGGAGTAAGTTAAAAGGCGTTAATAATGAAGATGTAGGACATCAATTAGGAGCAATTGGTCGTTTACCTCAATGGTCTCCTATAGAACCTATTTGGGATGTTGAAGGTGTGTTATATAATAATACTCCTCAATATGGTGCCGTAAGTGGAAATCCTGTAGGATTACAATATGCAAATATTAGTCATAATGAAACCTCAATATTTCAGCCTAGCGCAAAGTTTTCTTATGAAATTATAGAAGGATTAAAAGCAAATCTTTTTGGTTCATATGAAAATACAAACACAACAGTATATAATTTAGAAAACAATCATATTTTAGACCCTAGTCCAGATGTGGTTTCTAGAGCCTCTATCAATAATATAGGAAGAGAAAGAGGACAAGTAAATTTTATTTTAGATTATTCTAAAGAAATTGGAGAGCATAAACTTCAGGCTACTGGGATTTATGAATCTGGAAGTTATATAGAAAAAGGAAATTTTAATGGAGCAAATGGTCTTAACGATGTAACTTTAGGTTGGAATAATTTGGCTTTAAGTGAATCGCAAACCTCATCTTCATATTATTATGATGAATACTATAATTCTTTAGCACTAAGAGTAAATTATTCTTTTCTTGAGCGTTATTTAGTAACAGCAACAGTAAGAAGAGATGGTGTTTCTAAATTTCAAGGAAATAATAGGTATAGTACTTTTCCATCATTTGCACTAGCATGGAATCTAGGAAAAGAAGAATTTATTCAAAATTTTGATGTATTTAGTAATTTAAAATTACGTGCTAGTTGGGGTGAATCAGGTAGTCATGCTATAGGTTCTTATGCTACGCTCCCTTATTTTATTCAGAATGGAGAAAGTAATTATCATCCAAATGGTTCTGGTACTCAAACTTATGTAGGGTTGGGAGTTGGTGCTCCAGGAAATGAGAATTTAAAATGGGAAACAACAGCTCAATATGATTTAGGTATAGAGATTGGGCTTTTTAATAATAAGTTAAATTTTGAAGCAGACTATTACAATAAAGATACTAACGATTTATTGGTAGATGTAACTTTAGCAGATTATATTGGAGGCGAGAGTATTCTTAAAAATATTGGAACTATCAATAACCAAGGATTTGAGTTTTCGGTAAATTCAAAACCAATTATTAATGATTTCTTTTCTTGGGATGTTTCTGCAAATATATCAGTAAATAGAAATACTGTAGTAGATTTGGGTGGAGATGAGTTGGTATTAGCTTCAACACTTTATGCAGATTCTACCACACCAATAACAGCAATAAAAGTAGATGAGCCTTTAGGATCTTTTTATGGATATAATTTTTTAGGTGTTTGGAAATCTAATGAAGTAACAGAAGCTGCTACTTTTGGTAACAAACCTGGTGATGCTAAATATGAAGATGTTAATGGAGATGGACAAATCGATTCTGAAGATTTAAAAATAATCGGAAATGCACAACCAGATTTCACGTTTGGATTTAGTAATACTTTAAATTTTGGTGATGTTAATTTCAGTTTTATTATCACGGGGCAAAAAGGAGGAAAAATCTTTAACGGAGTTTATCAAAAATCTATTGGATTGTTTGGGCAAAATAGAGCATTTACAAGTCCAGAATGGTATAATAGATGGAGGGTAAATCATGAAGATACCGATGTTCCTGCTTTTAGTTCAACTTCTCAAAACTTTCCTAATAGTAATCGTTGGTTACAAGATGCAAGTTATTTAAGAGTACAAAATATAACGCTTTCCTACGACTTTAAAAAAGAATTTATATCTAAGTTAAACTTATCAGAATTCCAGTTTTACATTAATGCAGAAAATATATTTACTTGGACAAACTACACAGGCTATAGTCCAGATATTTCAAGTGCTGGTCGTTCTACAGGTGGAGGTTCTACTACAGATGTAGATCAAAATATAGATACTGGGGCTTACCCAGTACCAAGAACATTTACAATAGGACTTAAAGCTAAATTTTAATAAAAAAACATAAAGTAATCATGCTAAAAACTATAAAACAATTACTTGTATTTGCAATTCTAGTTGCCTTATTGGGTTGTGCAAATAATTTAGAAGAAGAACCAAGAGGTAAGGTTAACGATCCAGAAAGCATTTATAAACAATATGCAAACTTAGAAGCAACTGTAATGGCAATGTACGCAGGCATTCGTGGAGATGCTAATTGGTCTAGAGGTTTTGCTACTTCTGCTTATATGACCACTATGTTCGGGGCAGATGACTTAACTACTCAAATTGGAGGAAACAAAGGAGAATTTCGTGAGTTCGATTCGTTTAATAAATCAGCAAACAACGGAGCTATGATGAATCTATGGCGTGGTTGTTACAATGCTATCTTAAATGCTAACGAAGTTATTGAATATGGATATTTAACCATTGGAGACCAAGAAGAAATAGATAACTTAATTGGCCAGGCGTATTTTGTTAGAGCTTTTAGCTATTTCTATTTAGTAAGAAGTTGGGGACGTATTCCTCTATACACTTCGGCTAAAACTTTACCTACAGATATTGGCTTGTCTAATGTTGAAGATGTTTATGCAGTAATTATAGACGATTTATTACAAGCCGAAAATTTATTACCAACAATTCAAAGTCTACTAGGGTTACCATCACAAGGAGCTGCTAAAGCATTACTTTCTGAAGTATATTTAACCCAAGCAGGTTGGCCTTTAAATGTGCAAGCTAGTTATAAATTAGCTGCAGATAAAGCCAAGGAAGTAATAGACAATAAAGGTGTATATGGATATGATCTTCTTCCAGACTTTGCTAGTCTTTGGCTTAGAAGTTATGATAATAGTTCAGAATCTATTTTTTCTTTACAATACGATAATTCAGATGGAGCAAATGCCTTTCACATTTCAGGAAAAGCTTCTATGCCAGAAGGTGAAGAAAATGGTTGGGATGATTTTTTTGTAGAATTAAATTTCTTTAATGAGTTTCCTGATGGACCTAGAAAAGATGCCACGTTTAGAACCAGCTTTTTAACATCAGATGGGGTTACAGTGCATTACACAAATAGTGCAACAAAACATCCATATTATGCAAAGTTTAGAGATGGTGCCGTTGATGAAACAAATCCTTCAACAGCTACATTTTTTAATAATGCTGCCTATATGTTAATTAGATATGCAGAAGTCTTATTAATTTATGCAGAAGCTCAATCAAGAGCAGATGGTTCTCCAAGTTCTTCTGCATATGATGCTTTAAATCAAGTAAGAGTTAGGGCTGGTTTAATACCATTGTCTGGACTTGGAACAGATGAGTTTATAGAAGCAGTAATAGACGAAAAAGGTTGGGAGTTAGCAGGAGAAGGACAACGTTGGTATGATTTGATAAGAACAGAAAAAGTAGCAGAAGTAAACAATAAAAGAAGTTCAGAAGAACAAGTTAAAATTATTGGAAGCACAGGTACAGATAATTATTATGCTCCAATTCCAGAATCAGAAATATTATTGAATCCTAATTTAGGTAATTAATAACTTATAAAAAAAATCAAGTGTTAGAAATTAAAAGACATCCACAGAACCCAATTGTAATTCCTGGAGAACAAGAAATTAGAAAAGTAGTTACCTTTAATCCAGGTGCAATTTATGATAATAACAAGTTTTATTTATATGATAGAGCAGCAATAACTTTAAGCCCTTTTAGAACAACTATTGGAATTCTTGAAAGTGATAATGGAGTAGATTTTAAACCTCTACAAGATGAGCCTGTATTTACTTCAGAAAAATTAGGTTTCCCAGAAGGTAGTGTACAAGACCCAAGAGTGGTTAAAATTGATGGTAAATATTATATGAATTATGCTTTTCAACCTTATGGTTTTAATTGTTATCCAACAGGAGAAGGAGTTCCTTTTTATGATGTTTCTAATTATCCTAAATGGAAAGAAGAAGTTTATCCTATGATTACACGTTCTGGAATTGCTGTTTCAGATGATGGAATCAATTTTGAACAATTATGTTACACATCACCAAAGGAAATAGACGATAGAGATCATATTTTATTTCCAGAAAAAATTAAAGATAAATTTGCTTTGTTACGTAGACCTATTGAATTTGTTGGAGATGAATATGGAACAGATAGACCTGGTATTTGGATTTGTTTTTCAGATGATTTATTTGAATGGTCTAAACCAGTTTTAATAGCACGTTCTGAAGAACAATGGGAAGGAAAAAAAATAGGAGCAGCAGCCAATCCTATTAAGACAAGTAAAGGTTGGTTGGTTATGTATCACGGTGTAGATAAGGGGTCTGTATATAAAGTTGGTGCTCTTTTATTAGATTTAGAAGACCCAACAAAAGTAATTGCAAGAACTAAAAATTACATTATGGAGCCAGAAGAATATTATGAAAAAGTTGGTTTAATTATTCCTAATGTTGTTTTTCCAACTAGTTTGGTAGAAAAAGATGGTTTGTTATATATCTACTATGGAGCTTGTGACACAAGTATTTGCTTGGCAACTGTTAAAACAGAAGAACTGGTTAATCATATTTTAGATCCTAATTCTTAATAAAAAATTATAAATGATAAGCAAGATAAAAGGAGAGTTTTTGCATTTTAAAACTATGCCACATGGCATGAGAGTATTGCTCATTACTAACATGATTTATTCTATGGTATTACCAATTATAGAGGTGTTTGTTAGTGCTTATATTATGCGTAGTCAAAACGATCCAAGTTTGGTGTTAAAGTATCAATTAGCTGTGTTTACCGGAATTCCAATTACATTTATAGTTAATGGTTATTTACTTAACCGCATTAGGGTTGCACATTTATATAGTTTAGGAATGTTACTTAGTGGCGTGTCTATGTTTATAATGATGTTTTTAGATAATTTAGACTTAACTGCAATAATAATATCAGGTTTTTTAATGGGGTTGTCTTATGGTTTTTTCTGGTCAAATCGCGACTTTTTAGCCTTAGAAACCACTAATGATGAAAATAGGAATTATTATTATGGCTTAGAAACTTTCTTTTATACCATATCTGCTATTATAATTCCTGCATTAGTAGGAGCATTATTCTTTTATACCAATGAGTTTAATTGGTTTGGAGGAGGAGAAGTGATAAGTTATAGGTTATTAACTGTTTTGGTTTTTGTACTTACTATTACATCAACGGTTATTATTCATCGTGGAAAATTTCAAAACCCAAAACTTAAAAAATTCATCTATTTTAAATTTGATAATTTATGGAATAAATTATTAGTACTTTCTGCTCTTAAGGGGTTGGCACAAGGATATTTGGTAACTGTTCCTGCGATTTTAATTTTAAAATTGGTTGGGAATGAAGAAACTCTTTCTACTGTTTTGAGCTTCAGTGGTATTATTGCAGCTGTTACATTGTATTTGTTAGGTAGGTTTACTAAACCAAATCATCGTATTTACATTTTTGCTATCGCTTATATTATCTTTTTTATCGGCGCTTTTATACATGCTTATCTGTTTTCAGCATTAGGTGTAATCATCTTTATTTTAAGTAAAGTATTATATCAACCATTACATGATATTTCATATTTTCCAATTCAATTAAGAGTAATAGATGTTTTATCAGAAAAAGAAAATAAAAGTGAGTTTTCTTATATCTTAAATCATGAATTTGGTTTATACATAGGTAGAATAGTTGGTATTGGCTTATTTTTAATGTTAGCGGCTTTTGCTTCAGATACCATTGCATTAAGGTATTCACTTATAATTATTGGTATAGTTCAATTGTTATCTATTCCTTTAGCTAAACATATCATAAAAAAAACTAAATAATAAAATAAAATTTTAATCATATGAGTTTAAAAATAATAAATCCAAAAGTTAGACTTGTTCTAATTTTATTAATAGTAACCTTATTTTCTTGTGAAAACGAAGATGGAGAAAGAAGGTATGACCCAGGAGCAAATGATTTACCAAATAGTGGAATTACATTACCATTAAATGAAACTTTTGAGGTAGGTAAACCATCTACAGTAAATCAAAAAGTATACATGCATTATTTACCTTGGTTTAGCGAGGGTGTAGAAGGAAATCACTGGGAAAATGGTACTGTGAACGAGCCTTTAATTGGGTATTATAGCTCACAATCTTGGGCAACACATTTGTATCATATTTTATTGTCTGCTGCTGTAGGTATTGATGGCGCTGTAATAAATGTAAGAACAGATTACGATCAGACCTCTTTTAAGAAATTTGTAGAATCTATAGAACGTATTGATGCCATTTATCCAGAATTTAAATATGATATTGCTGTAAGTTACGACGATCAAGATGCAACACCAGCTTCTGCAATTGCAGAGTTTACAGATTTAAGAGATGATATAATTCCAAATACCAATCATTATTTATATAAAGATGGAGAACCAGTTATTTTTATTTGGAATTACGATGGATATTTAACTTCTCAAGATTATAGAGATGTTGCCAATTTAGTTTTTACAGACAATATACCTCTTTTATTAAAAAATGAATTGGATTTAGGAGCAATTCCTGGTCAATTTGTTATGAATTCCATTTATCCTTGGGTTCAAGGTTGGGCAGATGATGGGTCTGCTTGGGGAGAAGGTTATATGAATTGGTTTTACAACACACAAATCGATTTTAAATTAAATAATAAAGTTGAGTTTGTAACTGGTGCAGTTTGGCCTGGTTTTGATGATAGAAATACATCTTGGGGGCAAGGAAGATGGATAGATCGTAGAAATGGTGGAACTTACGATGATACTTGGGCACTTATAAACGATACACATCCAGGTGAAATTGATTGGGTTATTTTAGAAACATGGAATGATTTTAATGAAGGTTCCGAGCTTGAACCAATAGCTGGCTCTGGCAATTATCAGTATATGGATTTAACAGCAAACCATATTGCCACTTATAAAGGTGTCTCTACTTTAATTGACAGTGAAAAATGGATGTATGGTGCACCAATAAGAATTTATGAGGCTGCTAAATTAATTGAAGATGGAGATAGAGATTACAATGTCTATTATCCTGTTTTAGAGGAGTCTATTAAGCATTATTTAAAAACAAATGGGCAAAAAGCTTATGAGTTGGCAGAAGAGATTATATCTGGTTCTTAATACTAAAAATCTAATGAAAAACTTTATAATAGGTCTTTGTTTTTGTTTGTTTTTGTTTCAATGTGTAGATAGTAACAAATCTAAAATTACAAAAAGTAGCTTGCCAAAAAACAAGACAAAGGTAATTGCGCATTATATGGGATGGTATTCTGATAAAAATTCTCAGAATAAAAAACTCAGGCATTGGGAGCATGGTTATGCAAACACACCAATTATTGGAGCATATAATTCTAAAAGTAAAGCCACTTTAGTATACCATAGTTTATTAGCATGGTCATCTGGTTTAGATGCCATTGCAATTAATGTAAAAGATAAATATGATTATGAAACTATGGAAGAATTATTTAACACTATAGATGAGTTGCAATCTATTTCTAAAGGAAAATTTAATCTTAAATACTTAATTAGTTACGATGATCAAGGATTTGATTTGCAAGAACCTTTAGATACAACTTTTGTGAAAGTGAAAGATTTTAAAGAACATATCATAAAACGTAAAAACTATCTTTTTCATAAAAATAATCCTTTATTTTTCTCTTTTGATTATCCTAAGAAGTTCTTAACAGCAAAGAGTTTTAGAACAGTTATAGATTCTGTATTTAAAGAAAACAAACCTTATTTAATCTGGAACACCTTTGGTGAAGGAGAAGAAGTACAAACTTATGTAAATGCTTTTTATCCTTGGGTACAACCAGGAGGAGAATGGGATACAGAAGGTTTAAATTGGGGAAAAGGGTATTTAAATTATTTCTATGATCAGGTAAATAAGTTTGAAACCAAATACAGTTTTGTAGTTGGAGGTGTATGGGCAGGTTTTGATGATAGAAAAAATACTTCTTGGGGAGGAAACAGGTTAATTAGTAGACAAAATGGAAAAGTCTATGATGATACTTGGAACTTTATACATAATTACAAAGGAAAATTACCTATGGATTATGTAGTATTAGAAACATGGAATGATTGGAATGAAGGTACTGAGATTGAACCTAGCCTGGAGTATGGTTATCAATATTTAACAAAGACAGTAAAACATATTAACAAATTAAAGGGAACAAGTATTAAAGAGAATTCATTAAAATTTGAGCTGGCAAAAGAAATTCATGATGCCATTCAAAAAAATAATGATACAATTTCAGAAATACTCAAAGAATCCATTGAATTATTTTGTAAAAAAAGCTACAAACAAGTTCAAGAAAAACTAAAATAACAAATAATTTATTTCGCTTAAAATCAACAGTTTAATTTTATGAATAAACTGAATAGGATATTTATGCTAAAATTTAGCCTCTAAATGTGTTTAATTTTTATTAACTAAAACTAATTTATTATGAGAAAAATTTATTTTATTTATGTGTTATTCGCACTAATTTGTAACACAGCTTTCGCCCAATTTAAAGATGGTGGAATTAATTACGAAATAGTAAGCAATATTACAATGACTGCCCAAGTAGGTAGTAATAACGAATTAACAGGAGATATTGTAATTCCTGAAACAGTAACAGACGGAACAAATACCTACACTGTTGTTTCTTTAAAAGGATGGGCTTTTGCTCAAGGTGAAGCAGCAGTATCTTCTATAACAAGTATTTCTTTGCCAAATACAGTTGCAAGTATTTCTAATGATGCTTTTGCAAACAATACCTTATTAACTTCTGTAAGTCTTGGAGAAGGTTTAACTTATATTGGAGTAGGTGCATTTTACAAAGCTGGGTTAAAAAGCATAAGTATTCCCAACTCTGTAACTACCATAGATAATGTAGCTTTTTTTGCAAATATAGCTTTAGAAGAAATTAATTTTGGAAGTAGTTTAACTTCTGTAGGAAGTCAAGCATTTGCTTATTGTAACCCATTGTCTAGTGTAAGCAGTTCTGCAATTACACCACCATCTTTAAATGCAAATTCATTTGAAGGTTTAGTATTAGCTAATATTAATTTATCTGTACCAAGTGAAAGCGTATCAACATATTCAAGTTCATCAAACTGGCAAGGCTTTAATATTGGAGTGTTAAATACAAATGTTTTTGAAAAAGAATATTTAATTACAGTTTACCCTAACCCTGTATTTAAAGAACTTCGAATTAATATACCACAAAATATAGTTTTGAAAAGTATCAAAATTTACGATATTAAGGGGCGATTAATTTTAGTTGAAGATAGCAACAAAATAGATGTTCAAAATTTATCAAAAGGACAATATTTTACACTCATAGAAACGAATAAGGGTAAATCTATCAAAAGATTTATAAAAAGTTAAGGTTTTCTATAATACTAATTATAGATAGTTTTTTAACTTAGAATTATCAAACCTAACATTAAATAGTATTGTAATTTTTAACAGTTATTAATGTATTACTAAATATGAGTTTAAGGGTAGAATTTGTTTTTTTACTATTTGTAAATTAGTTCATTTTTTTGATAAAAAAATCTATAAGAGCATTTGAATTCAAAAAATCTCACAATCTAAATTTTGTGAGATTTTTTAATTTAAAATAAAAGCATAGTTGATTTGCTCTAAAGATATAAAATCGTTGTCTGAAGTTTTTTTTAATAATAAGAGTTTTTTTAAATCTTCAATTTCTTCTAAACTAAAAATCAAAATTAAATTTTGATGTAATGTTGTTACAGGGATTTTTCTTTTTTTAGTGGTTGATGCATAATAATTTTGCCAGTAATTTACATCTATATTTGCAATATATTTTCTGAATTCTAAAAGTTGATTTTTATCAAATTGAAAATAGACATTATTAAACGTTAATGCATAATTTTTACAACCATAGCAAACTGCAAGTTCTCCATTTTTTACACTTGATATTATTTTAGAATTCTGACACATACATTTTAATTTAGTAACAATCTGTTTTAATTTGATAATTCTCTTTAAAAGCTTTTAACGATTTTTTTAAAGAATTTTCTGTAATATTACTTAATAATTCAGTAACTCCTTTTTGCATAGACAAAGACCCACAAATTAAAATTTCGCCTCCAGATTTTAAAGTGTTTGCTATTAAATCAGAATGATTTTTTAAAAGATCTTGTACATAAAACTTCTCTTTTTGTTCTTGAGAAAAAGCAGCATTAAAAGATGTTAAAGCTTTATTTTCTAAAGAAGTATTTATGTAATTTTTATAAATTTCTAATGATTTTTTTGTTCTTCCTCCCCAAAATAAATGAACTTTTCCTTTTGATTTTTTCTCATTTATCATTCCTAAAAAAGGAGCAATTCCAGTTCCGTTGGCAATTAAAATTACTCCTTTTGCTTTTTTGGGAAAATGAAAGTTTTCATTTTTTTGAATATTAGCTACAACTATATCTTTCTTGTTTAGATTGTTTAAATTGTTAGAACAAAGGCCAAATTCGTGTTTTTTTATGCTTAATAAAATTGTGTTATCAATTTTTGCAATAGAATATAAACGACTCCTAGTCTCTCCTTTAGGAGTAATAGAAAGCAGATCTCCAGACTCAAATTTTATTTTTTTTGATGGTTTTAGTTCAATTAAAAAAGTATCATCAATATTTATTTCAGGTTTATTGATAACTGTAAAAATTTGTTCTTTAAAATTTTTTTTGTCTAAATCTTCTTGATTAATAAGTAAATTTAATTTGTAAAAAGAACTCCATTCTTTTAGCCAATTTTCAAAATCCACAAATGATTGATTATTAATTTTAAAAAGAGGTAATATTGGCACAAATTTTTGATGTAGTTGTAAACTAGCTTGCACTAAAATGGCGAACTTACAATATTCTTTATATGATTTTGATCCAAAGCCAATTACAGAGAGTTTTAGTATCCTTTTCTGATATGTTTTTTCAATTAATTTAATAAATTTAGTAGCATTTACAGGCGCTTCACCTTCTCCGTAAGTTGCTGCGAATATGATGATGTTTTCTGCTTTTTCGTAAGTAGTGTATTGGTTTAAATCTGATAAATAAACGCTTTTACCAGCAATTAATAATGCGTTATAAAATGCATTTGCAAAATTAAAAGTGCTACCTGTTTCTGAACCTACCAAAATGATAAACTCTACTTCATCTTTATGAAACTTGTTTTTAATTTCGAATTTATTTTTTTTCCTTTTTAAAGACATAGAAAATCCAGAGAAAACAAAAAATAGAATAGCAAAACAAGCTAATAATAAAACAATAGACCATAAAATAGATCCTTTACCTGTATGAAGCAATAAGCTATAATATGAACCAAAAGCAACTAAAGGTTCTTTTTTCTGACTTACAATTTGCCCTGTAAATTGTTGAATTGCAACTTCTTTATTCGCAAGTTTTACAAAGAAATAATCTTCTTCATCTTTAGAAAATGGAAATTCTATTTTCTTAACTTCATCTAATTTAGTTGATTTAAAAAACTCAAAATCAGCTAAATTAATATTTGAAGCATTTTTTTTCTGAGTAATATTTTGATGAGAAGAAGTGTCTTTTGGTAATAAAGAAAATTTTTCTAAAGACAAATAAACACCTGTTATTGTTATAATTACAATAGGAATTAAAGTGTATCTACCAATAATTATATGATAATATTGATTAAAATCTTCTTTAATAATTTTAGAAAAGAACTTAGAAAATCCACCTTGTCTTTTCGCTATTAAAATAACGCCAGTTGCACTAATTAAAAAAAGTAAAAAAGAAACAAAACCAATAATAAATCTTCCCGTAGATTTTAAAAATAAAGAACGATGCAAGTTGGTTGCAAATTCAAAAATGGGCTTCTTTTCTAAAATTTCACTGATTTTTTCTCCTGTTTTTGGGTTGATATAAAAAGTATCACTTTTACCATCTTTTAAAACAACATTTGCGGAAACAAAATTATTTTCGTCAATTTCTAAAGTAATTATTTCATCATATTTTTCGTTCAAAACAGATAGTGTTTCAGAAACAGAAACAGCATCAATAGAAACAATATTATATGGATTTAGCTTTTCAGAAATAGGCTCAAAAGCTAAAATAATTCCTGTAATAGAAGCAATTATAATAAATAAAACAGAAGATATAGCCAACGTTAAGTGACTATATCTCCAAATAGAAATTGTCATTTAGAAATTTATTGAGGATTAAATTTTATTATTTTTACCAATTTTACAAAGAAAAAATCTTTAGATTTCTTAATCGTTTAATTTGTAAAATTCGTGTTATCTTAACTTATTGTGGCATCATTCTTACATAACGAATAAACCCTTTTCCTTCAATTTTAGATTTCACATTTTCTGAAGTTAAATCAAATTCTACATCATCTTTATGATATTCTTGGTCTTCTACAGCAGTTTCAAAACGGATTTTATATCCTTTATTAAGCTTGTCATTATCTATTCTGATAACACTAATTGTTCTTTGCCCTCCGCTTATAGTTGCACCAGTAATTGCATCAATATCAGCTCTTTTTTTTCCTTGAAAAGTCCACCATTCTGTAATGTCAAAATACCATTCATCATCATCTCCTTGCACGTATAATGTTTTTTCATATTCTCCTTTTGGGTTTAATAATGAGACTACTACATAAGCGCCTTCACCAGTATAATTTTTCATTTGAATCATACATTTGTAAGGAGAACTTTCGCTAAATTTTTTAAAGCTGAACAATGTTGAAATCAATATTAAAAAAGCGGAAGTTATAAGTATTGTTTTTTTAGTTTTCATTTAGAGTTTATTTTAAAAAGTTGATATCTTGTTTTTTTAACAATTCATTTTCTGATGCTAAATCAAAAAGAGTTTCATCATAATCTGTTTTTACATTTATATCTGCTCCAATACTTATTAAATATTTAATAATTTCTGTGTTTTTTGCTTTCATTACAGCAATTTGTAAAGCAGATAAACCGTCTTCATTTTTTGTGTTTACATCAATATTAAAGCTCGATAATCTTTGTAATAAAGCCAAATTATTTTCGCTTGTTGCAATGTGTAATAAAGTATTTCCTTTATTTTGAAGTTGATTTATAACTAGTCCATTTTTTTCTAAAAGGATTAATTTTTGTTCAAATACTTCAGGTTTCTTAGTACTAAAATTACGAATCAAATAATATGAAAGTGTATTTCCTTCCTTATCAATTGTATTAATATCTGCTTTATTCTTTAATAAAAATTCAATTACATCAACCGAATTTCTATTTACTGAATTTGTTAAAGCAGAAACTCCATTTTTATTTTTTAGGTTGATGTCTTTTACATATTTAGATAAAAATGTTACAATTTCTAAAGAGTTATTACTTGCAGCATTTATAAATGGCGAATTACCATCTTTGTCTTGTAAATTAATAGAAACACCTTTATTAATAAAGTATTTAAAACTTGCAAGATCTTTATTGTTTCTTGCTATATAATGTAATGGATTTCTATTATTTGCATCTACAATATTTGGTTTTATTCCATTTTTTTCTAAAAACAGATATGTTTCTAATTTGTTTTGGCTTCTTCTAGATCCATTTGCCGCAAAAATCATTGCATTTTTTCCTTTATTAACTTCTCTATTTAAAAGTATTTTTAAGAATTGAATATTACCTCCTTTTGCAGCATATTCAAAAAGTCCATTATCGTTAATATCTTTATCATTTAAAGTAGCACCTTTTGATATAAAATAATCTACTAATTTATCATCTTTTAAATGTGAAGCAATCAACAAAAGCGCATTAGCATCATCATGATTTTTTTCTTTTGTAATATCTGCGCCAACTTTAAAAGCATATTCATATACTTCTTTTTTTAATTGACCAGTAGAAGCTGCAAAATTCATATAAGTATTACCATGAGTATCAATTACATCTGTTTGTGCTCCTTTGGCAATTAAGTGTTTCATGATTTCTACATTGCCTTTGTATGCTGCCCAAAAGATATACGTTCTACCATCGTGTGTTAGTTTATTTACTCCATTTCCTTTTTTTGATAAAAGATATTTAATGGTTTTATTGTCTGTTTTCTCTAAAATAGCATACATAGTACCATCAAAAGCATTGATGTTTAAGGCAGTAAGATCATTGCCTTCATCAATTTTTTGATCTATAATTGTAATACTAGGATTTGTTTTCCAAAAACTTCTATCATGGAAAATATTGTTTTTTTGTGCAGATACAGAAAAACTAATCAGTAACAAAAGAAGTGTTATTTTAATTGATTTTATCATTTTTTTATTTTTTTACAAACGATTCAATAACTTTATTCATTTCCTTTTCTTCAGTAATTTCATCAGAAAATAAATGCTTGTATAAAGGCTTATTATCTACTTTAGTTTCTAAAGTTAGATTTGTGTTTCTACTAAAAACTTCATCCCATTTATTTCTAACTAATTGCCATTTTTTGCTATTTGCTTTCCACCAATCAGCAGCAGCTTTACACTTACTATCAGCAACTCTTATGTAGGTATTATATCCTTTTTCTTTTGCTAAAAGAATATCTTCTTTATCTGCTTCGCGAATGATCTTACTATTATCTTGGTCGTGAACCCAACCATAATTAGTTATTTCATGTCTATTTCCTCTAAGGGTGATATTATAATCGCTTCTTTTTGTATATTCTCTTCTTGGTAAAGGTGCAGTAGTTTCGCTTTCCCAATAACTTTTTCCATCAACATGCACCCAAGTTCCTGAGCCTTCATAACGAGGACTATCATCTACTTGATATACTTTTTGTGTCCATTGTTTTTTAACTTCTTTCTTATCTTTTTGTTCAAAAGTCCAGTTATTGTTTCCATTAAACATGTAAAAATCTCTATTTTGAAATAACCAATCTTGTCTCCAGTGTTTAATAATCATTGGTTTTGCAGGATTACCAACTTGTAAAAGATGCTGAATAGAAATTTTATTATTTTCATCTTCTACTAAACCAGCCCATTCTAAACCTTTATCAACTTTTGTTTTTGATGGTTTATAAGTAGCATCATCACTATAATTAAACGTTTCCGAAAAATTGAAAGTCACTTCAAAACAGCCACACATCTCTTTTATGGCATTTTTATCTTTCGATTTTTTGCTCTGTGCATTTATTGATATTGATACTAAAAGTAGTAAACAGCTAAATAATAATTTGTTCATTATATAATTTTTAGGTTTTATTAATTTTTGACAAAAATATAAAATTTATTTAGATTGATTAAAAATAAGGTATATATTTGCCGAAAATTATTAAGAATGTTTCTAAATAAAGGAATTATTATTGTTTTAACTTTATTTGCAGTTGCTAGTTTTTGTCAAGAGAAAAAAAAAGACTCAGCAAGAATTACTGTATTAGACGAAGTAGTTGTTACTGGGCAATACAATCCAGCATCAATAAAAAAATCTGTTCATAATGTAACTGTAATTAAAAGAGAGCAGATAGAAAGTCAAGCAGCAAATAACTTGGCAGATTTATTAAATTTCAATTTAAACTTAACAATTATTCCTAGTTCTCAAACAGGAAAATCTACTATTTCATTTTTTGGTTTAGACTCTCAATATTTTAATATTTTGGCAGATAACATTCCAATTGTAAGCGATAATGGTTTAGGTAATAATATAGATTTAACACAAATTAATTTAGAAGATATAGAGCGTATAGAAATTGTAGAAGGTGCAATGGGCGTAGAGTATGGAGCAAATGCAGTCTCTGGTGTAATAAATATCATCACTAAAAAAAATATAGACACTAAGTGGCGCATTAATACTTCTATACAAGAAGAAACTATTAGCAATGAATATGCATTGTTTAATAAAGGAAGGCATATACAAACATTTAATGTTGCTAATAATATTAATAAAAATTGGTTTGCAAGAATTGGTGTAAATAGAAATGATTTTAAAGGTTTTTACAATGAAAAGCAAGGTGGAAATTATTATAAGAACGATGGTTTAAGAGGTTTTGATTGGTTGCCAAAGCAACAATTTAGTACTACAGGATTATTGCAATATCAAAGAGAAAATTTTAAGCTTTTTTACAAATTTGAATATTTTAATGAGCTTTTAAATTATTATGACGCCAGTGTTAGAGCAAATATAAATACCCAAGCACAAACAAGTAACCCGTCTGCAACAGATAAAATTTTTACAACAAATAGATTTGTAAATAATATAAATCTTAGTGGTAAATTAAATACAGGAGCAGTTTATAATGCATCTTTTTCATTTCAAGAACAAAAAAGGAATTTAAACGAATTTAACTTATTTATTTTAAGTAAAGAAAGAAGTAATGAAACGGATGAAGTTTATCAATCTAGTAAAGTTTTCTTTTCTAAAGGAAGTATTAATAATTTTGTAAAAAGTGATTTTTTTAATATTCAATTAGGTTACGAAACAAGATTTATAAGTGGTTTTGATACACAGGCTTCAGGTGATGTTACTCAGCAAGATAAAACACAATCTCAAGATAATTATGCTGTTTATGGCTCATCAGAATTTACGATTTCTGATGCTTTTTTAGTAAGACATGGAATTAGATATGAATATAATTCTCTTTTTAAATCTAAAATTTTAGCTTCTATTAGTGCACGTTATTTAATGAAAAAAGGATTTGAACTACGTGCAAATATTGGAACTTCCTACAGAACTCCAAATTTTGAAGAATTGTATTATTACTTTGTAGATTCTAATCATGATCTTAGAGGTAACGAAAACTTAAATCCAGAAAATGGATTTACGTCTTTTATCAACCTAAAAAAATATAGTTATTTAGATGATTATTCAGTATTAAATACTATTAAAATTAGTTATTTAAATGTTGCTGATAAAATAGATTTGGCAATCGTTAATCCTACACCGTTACAATATCAATATATTAATATTGATGCTTATAAATTATGGGGAATTTCATCAGAAAATAGCATTAAAAAAGATAATTGGACTTTTAATTTTGGAGCTACTTTACAAGGTATTTCTAGAATTTTAAATAATGAAGTTAATGCAGAAAACAACTATTTATATTCTTTTCAATTAAACACAAGAGCAAGCTATAACATAAAAAAATGGCAAACAACAGTTACCTTATTATTAAAACATAATGGTAGTCAGCAAGATTATATTGCTTCAGAGACAGATGCTGATGGAAACTCGATATTCTCAAAATCAACAACCAGTGCTTATAATTGGTTAGATGCTTCCATTAAGAAATCATTTTTTAAAAATAAAATTCAAGCAACTTTAGGAGGTAGAAATTTATTTGATGTTACTAATGTTAATGTTAGTAACTCAGGTGCAGGAGGAACTCACGCTTCTAACAACAACTCTTTACTACTCGGCTATGGACGCTCTTATTACTTAAAACTATTATATAACCTTAATTTTTAAATTTATTAATATGACAAACAAATTTTTAACTTTTATTTTATGCTCAGCTGTATTTTCATTTACAAGTTGTAGTAGCGATGACTCACCAATAGAACCAATAAAAGTGGTCATAGAAGGTGCATCAATTTCTCCAGAAGTTGGTGGCCCAAATGAACCTAATCAAGTATATATTGATTTAAGTACAAATACAACCAATGCAGTAAAAAGAGATTCTTGGGACTTAGGTTTTTATGCTGGATCAGAATATAGAGTAACTTTAAACGGATCTCTCTACATGGCAGCAGGTCAATTATCAGAAACAGATATAGATGTAGTAATTTCTACTTCTGCAGAAGTACAAGAATTACAACCAAAAGTTGCAGTAGGTACTTTTGATGCAGCAAATACTACTTATGTAGATTCGCCAGATGGAACAATAACAGCAACAGCAATTGCAGAAATTTCTGCTACGGATGCTAATAATAAAGTGTATTTGTTAAATTTAGGAGATGAAATAGGTACTGAAACACCAGCAACAGGAAGTGTAGATATTTCTGATGATTCTAGAGGATGGAAAAAAATAAGGATTTTAAAAAGCGGAAATGATTATGTTTTACAATACGCAGATTTAGATGCTACAACTCATAAAGAAATAACAATTTCTAAAAGCGCAACTCATAGTTTTACTTTTTTCAGTTTTAATACAGAAAGTGAAGTTATAGTAGCGCCAGAAAAAACAAAATGGGATTTAAACTTTACTGTTTTTACAAATGAAATTTCAGGATACGGTTCTTACGGATATTCAGATTACGTAACAAATAATACAAAAGCAGAAGTAAAAGTGTATATGATTGATACAGATGTAGATGCTTTTACTTACGATAGTTTTTCGCTATTAGATGTAAATAATACAAACTTTACAAACGATCAACGAAGTATTGGTAGTAGTTGGAGAAATGGAGGAGGACCAGGTAGTTTACCTTCATTAAAAGAAAATGTGTTTTATATTGTAAAAGATACAGATGGTAATTTATACAAGCTTAAATTTTTAGCATTAACAAACGCTGATGGTGAGCGTGGTCATCCAGAATTTGTATATAGTTTATTACAATAGTTTATTTTTTATGACTAATTATTACGAGTTTTAATATTAGCATTACACAACCGAATTATTTCTATAATTCGGTTTTTTCTTGTCGTTTCTCTTTTTGCTTGGTGTATCCAATACAAATAGCTCTTTCTGTAACTTGGTGCAAAATTCTTAAAGTTGATAAAAGCAGTTTTATTTTTATTAAATTCAGCTTGTAAATCATTAGGAATTATACCTTTTTCAACTACATCTAAAGCAAACCAAGAACCATTTTGTTTTGCTATTTCAATAATTTCTAATCCTTTTTGATGCATTAAATTATCAGCAATTAAGTTTTTAATGTGTTTTTTATTAACAGCGCTCCAAACACTTTTTTGTTTTCTAGGGCAAAAATATTGTCTTCGTTTTCCATCACCCAAACTCTTAACAGTGGCATCTATCCAACCAAAACACAAAGCAACTTTAACAGCTTCTTCCCAACGCATGGATTCCTCTTTATTTTCTATTTTATAAAATATTAGATAAACACCTTTTGAAAATTCATGATTTTTAGATAGCCAATTTCTCCATTCAATATCATTTTTAAAGTAAAATACTTCGATTTCTTTCATAATTTATTATGTTAAGAATAACTCTTTTAGTTTTATTATCCAATTTTTGGGCTTTGAAATTTCAAATTTTTAAGAGTTTTTACATATAAAGAGGAAAATAAGAAAATAATTTTTATCATTCCCTATTTACTATTTTTTGATACTCATAATTATCACAATCATAAAAATGGGGCTAGAAATAACGATACTACTCGTATGTTTTGGTTGCTTGTAATTTTTTAATTAAATTAAGTTTTATTAATGATTTACTCTTAAAAATACAATGAAATGACCCTAAAAAGCTTAATAACTGAAAATAGAATAAAATTATTATCATTTGATATTGATAATACCTTAATTGATTTTCACACCTATAAAAGTAACTTTAAAAAAATATGGGAAAAGTATCAAGATCAAAACGAAGTAATTTTAACGTATAATACGGGGCGACTAATAGACGACGTGTTACATTTAATTGAAAAAGGAGTGTTGCCAGAACCAGATTATATTATTTCTGGTGTTGGTACACATATTTATAATTTTAAAAAAGGAGCTGTAGAAAAAGAATTTAATGATGTTTTAGATGATGGTTGGAATCTTGAATCTGTAGAAAATATAGTTCAAAGAATAGAACATCCAATAAGTGATCAACCAAGTAAATTTCAACATTCTTACAAGAGAAGTTATTTTTTTCATGATGCAAGTACAGAACTTATAGAAAGCATAGAACAAGATTTTGTTGATGCAGATATGGATGTGAATATTGTGTATTCTGGCAATAAATTTTTAGATGTTTTGCCAAAATGGGCAAATAAAGGAAATGCTTTACAATGGCTGTTAAGAATGTTAGGTTTAAAATCAAATCAGGTTTTAGTAGCGGGAGATAGTGGTAACGATTCTGCAATGTTCGATTTAAAAGATGTTTTTGGAATTGTAGTTGCAAATGCTCATGACGAATTATATATATACACAAAACATAAAAAAGTTTATCACACAGAAAAAGAAAAAGGAGATGGTATAATAGAAGGTCTTATTTTTTATGAAATTTTGCCAGAAGAAGCGCTAGAAGATACAAAAATTGATCATTCAGATGATTTTTTCATCAAAAAGGAAATAGAAAGTATTGCGCATGAAGATACTGATGAAAAAATAGCATTAATTAAAGAAGGATATTTAAAAGCTATTGAAGCATTAAAGAAAAATATTACACCGCTTGGTTTTTCTGCATGTTCTATAAAAGATAATATACCAAATGGAACAGATGAAAATTATCATAGTGTTTGGGCTAGAGATGGTGCAATTACAGTAATTGGCTCGTTGTCTTTAATTGATGATGAAGAAATACATCAATGCCAAAGACAAACATTAATAACATTGCTAGAAAATATTTCTAGAAATGGTCAAATTCCTGCAAATGTAAGATTAAAAGATCAAGAGCCAGATTATTCTGGAGTTGGTGGAATTTGTTCTATAGATAGTGGTATTTGGGTAGTTATTGCTTTTTACGAATATGTAAATGTTACAAAAGATATTAAATTTTTAAGAAAATATATTGGCGATATTAAAGAAACAATGAGATGGTTAGGCGCACATGATAGTAATAATGATGCACTGTTAGAAATTCCGGAAGCTGGTGATTGGACAGATTTATTTGGTAGAAGTTACAATATTTTATATGATGAAATTCTTTGGTATAGATCTAACGTTTGTTTTGGGCGAATGTTAGAAATGTTAGGAAGCCATGAAGAAGCTGGAGAATATATTAGATGGTCTCAAGTAATTAAAAAAGAAATTGTACAAAACTTTTGGCCATCAACTCAACAAAAATTGTTTCAATCGGTTTCTTTTGCTGAAAAACAATTTACTTTAGGTGATACTTCTTATTTAATTGCACAAACTACACCTTTCGATTTTAGTTGGCGTTGTGATGTTCTAGGAAATGTTTTAGCCTTTTTACACGGTACAATTGATGCAGAAAAAGCACATCAAACATTTAGATTTATGTTAGGTGTTGGTGCAAACGATCCTTTTCCTGTTGCAAATGTGTATCCTGTTGTAAGTCCTGGAGATCCAGATTGGAAACCTTATTATACTGTAAATCTACTAAACCTGCCAAATCATTATCACAATGGAGGAATTTGGCCATTTGTTGGTGGTTTTTGGGTAAAATTCGTAAATAAATTAGGTTTTAGAGATGTAGCTATTGCAGAATTACACAAACTAGCTTTAATAAATAAAGAAGGAATTTCAGAAGAATGGGAATTTACAGAATGGGCACATGGAGTTACAGGTAAACCAATGGGTAAAGCGTATCAAGCTTGGTCTGCAGCTCAATATATTTCGGCTTATAATGATTTAAAAATAACAAAAACAAAAAAGTAAAACTAAAATTAAAAAGTAAAACTAAAAAATAAAACGATGAAATCAATTTTAATGATCTCTTTACATGGATATGTAGGTGCACATGCAGAATTAGGAAAACCAGATACCGGTGGTCAAGTAGTATATGTTTTAGAATTAGCAGAAAGATTTAGCAGGCTTGGTAAAAGAGTAGATTTAGTTACACGTCAGTTCGAAGATCAACCAGAATATGATGAAGTAAATGAGAATTATAATGTTTGGAGAATTCCTTTTGGTGGAAAAAAATTCATCAGAAAAGAAGACATGCATGACCATTTAAAAAAGTTTGTAACCAATACATTAGCAGCAATTAAAAAAGAAAATAAAAAATATGATGTAGTTTATTCTCATTATTGGGATGCAGGTTGGGCTGGACAAAAAATTGCAGAAGAGTTAGGTATTTGTCACGTTCATACACCGCATTCTTTAGGTTGGTGGAAACAGCATTCTATGGGAAGTGATATGGATGAAAAGGAAATGGAAAAAACGTATCGATTTAAAGAGCGTATTAGAAAAGAATATTTTGTATATCAGATGTGTAATTATGTAATTGCAACAACGCTTCCACAAGTAGAATTACTAATTGAACAGTATGATGTTCTTTCTAAAAATTGTAGTATGATTCCTCCTGGAATTGATGAAAATAGATTTTTTCCTGTGCCATCAAAAGAAAATGATAAGATTCGATTAAAATACGATATAAAACCTACAGATATTTTAGCTTTAGGAAGAATGGCACATAATAAAGGGTACGATTTGTTAATAAATGCATTGCCAACTGTTTTTAATTTATGTCCGGAAGCAAGATTAGTGGCTTGTATTGGTGGAGATTCTCAACAAGATAAAGACGGAATAGAAAAATTAAAAGAACTAGCATCAGAACTAGGGGTAATGGATAAAATTAAATGGAAAACGTATATAGAAGATGAAGATTTAGCAAATGTTTATAGGTCTGCAAGTGTTTTTGCAATGCCTTCTAGGTATGAACCTTTTGGTATGGTTGCTATTGAAGCTATGGCTTGTGGAACGCCAAGTGTAATAACAGTTCATGGAGGTTTATGCGATTTAATTGATTTTGGAAATCAAGGTTTATTTGCAGATCCACACAGACCAGCAGAATTTGGTGCAATGATGGCAATGCCACTTTTGTATCCAAAATTAAGAAACGAAATGTCTGTTGAAGGCGCACGTTTTGCTCGCCGTAATTTTGGTTGGACTGGTATTGCTAAAAGGATGTTGTCTATTTTTAGTAGTTCTATAAATCAGCAAACAATGGAATCTAATATTTATTAGTAAAATAAAAAGTAAGTTTTTATAATTTAAAAAATTCTGATTTTTATCGGAACCTAAATTTATAGTAATATATGTCTAAAATTGTATGTTTTGGTGAAGTTCTGTGGGATGTTTTTCCTACACATAAAAAAATAGGAGGAGCACCTTTAAATGTTGCCATCCGTTTAAAATCTTTTAAAAATGACGTTGCAATGATTAGTGCCATTGGTAAAGACGAATTTGGAAATTTGATTTTAGATTATTTACAAGAACACCAAATAAATAAAGAATATATTCAGGTTTTAAATGATTTTGAAACCGGTTCTGTTACCGTTAAACTAAATGATAAAGGTGCAGCTTCTTATAAAATTGAACATCCAAAAGCTTGGGATAAAATACAATTTACAAAATCAGCATCAGATGTTGTACAACAATCTGATGCTTTTGTTTTTGGTAGCTTGATTACTAGAGATGAGGTTTCTAAAAATACACTTTATCAATTATTAGAATTTGCAAATTATAAAGTTTTTGATGTTAATTTACGCAAACCTTTTTATGATAAAATTGTTTTAGTTGAATTGATGCAGAAAGCAGATTTTATCAAATTTAATGATGAAGAATTGTATGAAATTGCAGCATTTTTAGGTTCTAAGTTTAATAATTTAGAGCAAAATATGCACTTTATATCAGAAAAAACAAAAACGAAACATATTTGTGTTACCAAAGGTGAACATGGAGCTGTTTTATTATATGATAATAAATTGTTTTACAATAGTGGTTACAAAATTAAAGTTGCAGATACTGTTGGTTCTGGAGATTCTTTTTTAGGTTCTTTAATTAGTAAGTTAATCAATGGCAAAAATCCACAGAAATCCATAGATTTTGCTTGTGCGGTTGGTGCTTTAGTAGCACAGAATGAAGGCGCAAATCCTGTAATATCAGAAAAAGAAATATTAGATTTTAGTTGTTTATAAGTTTATGTTTTTTTTGATTTTAATGGTTATTTAGTTAACAAATTAGAGGATTTTTATTAAATCTTGTTTCCCAATTATTGCCATAATTTCAACAATATTATCATTTATTTTGTAATAAATACTATCTGAACCACAAACACAACGTCTATATCCAATTTTTATATAATCTACAGATTCAAAAGAAAATGGATTTTTAGTTATTGTATCAAAATTTTCAAAGAAAGAGTCGAAATATTTATCAGCCTGATTCGTTCCGAATTTTTCAATACCATATCTATGAATCCTTATTAAATCTTCTTTGGCTAAATTACTTAACTTATAATCAGCCACTAAATCAACGACTTAGATTCTGCTAATATTTGTTCTTTGCTTAAATTCGTAAATCCGCTATTTTCTGCTTTTTCCAATTTAGCACTTATCCAATCAATTTGTCTTTGTTGTTTTCTAGCTTGTCTAATTAAATCGTTTACTAATTCACTTTTAGTTGAATACTCTTTTTTATCAACTTGTTTTTTTAACCATTCGTCATTTGGTTGAGTGAATGAAATACTTTGCCTTGCCATAATATTTTATTTTGGTGCTAATTTACACCATAAGTGTTAGTTTAGCAAATTAATTTTTAATCTAAGTTTGTTCATTTTTTATAGTTGCAACGTATTTGTATTTTGAAAATTACGTTTTTATGAACAAGGAATTTCCTTTGAAAATTCAAAAGTTTTCAAAAATGAAATAAATTTTTAATTTAGCTATATATTGTAATTCTTACTATATAGTGTTAGCTGTAGCTTTTACCTTTTTTATTAAATTTTTCTATACTTTTTATTGTATGTTTATTTATTAAAAAACTAATTTATAATTCAGTATCTCTTTTTGAATTTGTTTGTTCTCTTTCTTTGTAATAAGAGTACACATTATCTAAGTCCCAATTATTTCCTGCTAGCATTTCAGTATAAAGAAAATCGTCATCGATACTTTTAAAGGTGTTATAATTTAGTTCTCTTTTGTTTTCTAAAAATAAATCTTTGAATGAATTTATACGATCTTTTAATCCTATAATATTATTTGTTGAATTAGTAATTGCAACATTGTCTAAATAATTTTCATCAAAATAATCGTACGAAGAAAAAGTAATAAAATCTATTAATTCTTTACAATTAAACCAAACAAAAGCGCCAATGTTTATATGAAGCCAGTTATTAAAATCTAGCTCATTGTTTTCATTGTATGGCGTTTTTAATAAGTTGCTCTTACATAATTGAATAAAAGTGTTTGTGTTTTGTGGTGTAAAGTTATGATAAATGAAATGACCATTTGTGTCGTGCTTAAAAACAATATAGGTAAGTATTTCTTTATCTGTTAAACCTAAATCTCCAGGAAAATCTAATTCTTTAAAATTAAATATTGGGGTTTCTAAAATAAAATGATACATTGCTTTTAAAGCATCTTTTACAATTAGAAATGGTGTGTGAATTCCATCTCCAATTAAGAGTGTTCTCTTATTAGCTTTAAAAGGTAGTTTTGTAATATCTGCTCTTAAAATTTTGTAAACTGGTCTGTTGCCAATTACGCCAATAAAATCTTTTTCAATGTAGTTATGCATAAATTTTTACTCGGCATTAAAGTTTAACTTTTTAAATTGGTTTATAGTTTTTTTAAATTCTAGCCAACTTTTTAGTAGAATTAGTTGTATGTTTAATTACTTAATTTAGTATGTAATAACAATGTAGAAAATCTGTTAAGATTTTTAAAGTTTACTAAAATTAGCAGTAAAAAATATACTTTATTACTCACTTTTTTTTCAAATTTAATTTACTTTTTCTGATTCAATATTCAATTTTGCAACCATTGTTTCACAAGGAAGTTTCCAGCCTAATTGTTTGAATGGAGTTATATTTAATTTATGAGTCATTTTTCTGATTATTGAAGAATTCAAAATTGGGTAATCATATTTAAAATAATTTATTTTTTCAACATTGTAGTTAAGAACACCAATTACCTTTTTGTTATTGTTCGTTGGATGAAAGCTTATTTTTCCAAGTATAGAAGAGATGGTTTTAAAGTCAATATTTATTTTTTCAAATAAAAGTTGATTATAAAAACAGTTTATAAAAAGCTCATCAATTTTGTCAATATCTTTCATTGAAAATCTAGGAATGATTACAGAGAAAAATGTTTCAGAATTCACAAAAAGGAGGCATTTCTTTTTAGCAATATAAATAATTGTTGCATTCCAATTCCCTAGAATGCTTTCAACGATTAAATCATTATTTTCAATTTTTTTATTGATTATTTTTTCAAGTTTCTTTGTGGTGAAGATTTCTGTCATTAGTTTGTGTGTAACTATTTATAATAAAAGAAAGGAATTTCTATAACAGCTTCATTTTCTATTTTTTTTGTTTTTTTAGAAGCTATAAACCTGCTAATATTTAGTGAATGTTTTCCTTCTTTAATTGTATGTATTGGAAAAACAGTTTCAAAACCCAATTGATTATTAATCTCAGTAATTATAAAATCGGATTGTATTTGCAAACTATCAATTTTTAAAAGATATGCTTTTTTAAACGCAGCTAGGTATTTTGATTGTAAACTATCTTTTGATGTATTACTCGTATTTGAAGAAAAAAGAGAACTACTATAACCTCTTTTGTCATTCTCAGATTTTAAATCTAAATTTTGATTTATAATAATATCTTCCATTTTTTTTCTAAACGGAATAAAAACTTGTAAAAAAGGTTTTTCAATTATTTTAGATTGTATTGCGGCTTTATTTATGTTTTCATTTTTAGTTAAAGAGTTTAAATAATTGTTGTTATTAGCATAATTTATAGTAGAATACGATTGATTATTTACAAAATTTGATCTTACATTATGTAAGGTTGTTACATAAAAAGTTAATAGATATACTGGGAATAATATAAACAATAACCTTCTTCCAAATTTATTGTCTAAAAAATTGTAAACCAAAGGTCTGTATAAAAAAGACAACGTAATTACACTAAAAATTTTATACAATGGAAAATATAAAAATGAAGTCCATTCTACTTTCTTTAGATAACCTTGTGTTATAAAATCTATAAATACAAATAAGGAGAGAAAGAGAAAAAAGATGGCAAAAATGCCTAATAAAAACATACCAAATATTTCTGGAAATATTCCAGATTCTATAAAAAAAGAGCCAGCAATAAAAATCACTAGAAATATAATAAAGAAAGATATAATGTAAAATAAATACAAAAAAGTAACTGCAAATAAAATGCTACAATAGTTTTCTAAAGATCCAATATACTTATCAAAAGAGCCAACTTTTTTCTTTAAATGGTTTGTAAAACGTTTTTTATAATTTAGAGCTTCGTAATCAATTTCGCCAGAAACATACCGAAGACCAATTGCACCAATCCATAAACCTCTTAAAACAACATGTATTATTAAGTTTACAATTAAAACGATACAAGAAATAGCCGCAACAACAAAAAAAGTTTTTGTATAACTTTCGGATGCTGAAGCTTCTTGCCCCATTCTTTCTAAAGGTTCTAAAGCAGAAAATAAACCAAAAATAGCAAAACCAGAAATTAGTAATTCTAATTGCCAACTTTCTTGTTGTAATTTATCTAATAATTCTTTAAATTTATTGTCTTTGTAGTCATTTTTCATTTGCAATATTATTTTGCTCTAAGATACAGACTTTTTAAAAACAAAAAAATCACTTCAATAAAATTGAAATGCTTTAATAGAAGTAAAATTTAATACTATTAATTCGTTGTCTAATTTTTTTGTGATGTTAAAACCAATTAATAATGAAGCTCCTGCACATAAAAAGATTGATGCTAAGTAAAAAGTCTCTGTTTGTATATAATTACTTGGTCTGTCTTGATGAGTAAACCTGATATCAGTAAAAAACTAAAAATCTAAATACATGATATGATTAGGGTTGTAATGCGTTTCTGAAATTTTGAAATCGAACTTACCAACTTTTACAAAGCCTGCTTTTTCATAAAATTTTATTGCCCTTTTGTTTTCTACCCAAACTGCTAACCAAATTCCTTTTTGATTGTTTTCTTTTGATACCTTTACATTAAAATTGAATAATTCTTTGCCCAAATTCAATCCATAGAACTCTTTCAGTAAATAGATTCTACTTAATAATGTTATGTTTTTTGCATCAATATTTTCATTTTCGGTATTCAAAACGATTTTTGAATAACCTGCAATTGTATCATCAGAAAAAATTAAATAATAAATATTATTGGTGTCTTCTAATTCTTTTAAAAAGTTGTTTTCAGTAAGATTATTGTCAACATAATTATCAATATCTGTTTGTGGAGCAGAATGCCCATGAGCAGTTAAAAATGCAGTTTTACCAATTACGGATAAAATTTGAGCATCTTTTAAAGTTGCTTTTACTATTTTAAACATAACAATAAAGAGAGAAAATTTATAAAGATTTTGTGTTAAAAGTATCACCTTGGCTTAAATCGCCGGTTTCAAAACCTTTTTTAAACCAACGCATTCTTTGCGCAGAAGTTCCGTGTGTAAAAGAATCTGGAACAACACTGCCAGAAGATTTTTTTTGCAAACGATCATCACCAATTTCAAAAGCAGCTTTTAAGGCTTCTTCTAAATCGCCTTCATCTAAAATAAGATCTTTATTTTTAGCATGATACGCCCAAACACCCGCTAAAAAATCTGCTTGTAATTCTAATTTTACAGAAAATTGATTGTATTCTTTCTGACTAACTTTTCCACGAATTTGTTGCATTTTATCTGTTGTTCCCATTAAATTTTGAATGTGATGACCAACTTCATGCGCAATTACATAAGCTTGAGCGAAATCTCCAGGAGCATTTAATTTGGTAGCCATTTCTTCAAAAAAACTTAAATCGATATATAATTTTTCATCTCCAGGGCAATAAAAAGGGCCCGTTGCACTAGATGCAGAACCACAAGCAGAAGAAACTGAATTTGTAAAAAGTACTAAAGTTGGCTCTTTATAATTTGGTAAAATTTGATTCCAAACATCTTCTGTACTTACTAAAACTCTATTGCTAAAAGCTGCCAATTCGTTTTCTTTTGCTGTGCCTTCGTAATTTGTGTTTTGTATTTGATTTGTAGAATTTCCACTTAAAAATTGCAACGGATTATTACCTGTAAAATACATCACCCCAAAAACGATTGCTATTATAATTAATCCTTTTTTTGAAGTAACTAATTTTAACAATAGGCTTATTAGCATTGGGTTTAAACCTCCGCCACCAGAACTACCTGAAGACATTCCTCTTCTGTCATCAACATTTTGACTTGTACGATTACTTCTCCATTTCATACCGTAATTATTTAAATTTAGAGTGTTTATTTATTATTTAATACCAACGTTTTTTATTCTTTTTAGAAGCATCAGATTTTCTTCCTTTTTTATTTTTACTAACCGTATTTGGTTGTAATTTTTTGTGTTTTGGCTTATTAATTATATAAGGATGATCTGTAATAATTTTAATTGGTTTTTCAATTAAAGCTTCGATGGATTTAATGTAGCTATTTTCATCCGGAGAACAAAAAGAAAAGGCAATTCCAGATTTACCAGCTCTACCAGTTCTACCAATTCTATGCACATAGGTTTCTGGCACATTTGGAATGTCAAAATTTATAATTGCATCTACATTGCTAATGTCAATTCCACGTGCAGCAACATCTGTTGCAATTAAAATAGTTGCTTTTTTAGTTTTAAAATCTTCTATCGCTTTATTTCTGACTCCCTGAGTTTTATCGCCATGAATACTTGTTACTTTGTACTCGTTTTTAAGTAGAGATTGTTCTAATTTATCAACACCCAATTTTGTGCGTCTAAAAATTAAAATTCGCCCATTTATGGTAGTTCTTAATAAGAGTAAACATAAATCTGTTTTGTTCTTTTTAGGAAGATAATATAATAATTGTCCAATGTTTTTTGCAGTTGTTTCCTCTGGATTTATTTCAATTTTAACTGCATTTTTTACAATAGATTTTGCTAATTCGTCTATTTTTTCTGGAATTGTAGCTGAAAAAAGTAAGGTTTGTTTTTTCTTCGGACATAATTTTTCAATCTTATTAATGTCTGTTATAAAACCCATATCTAACATTAAATCGGCTTCATCTAACACAAAGATTTCAATACCACTTAAATCGATATTTCCTTGCATTTGCAGGTCAATTAATCTTCCTGGAGTTGCAATTAAAATGTCAATTCCGTTTGCTAATTCTTCTTTTTGAGGCTCTAAAGAAACTCCACCAAAAACGGCTGTAGTTTTTAGATTTGTGTATTTACTATAGCTTTTAAAGTTTTCTAAAATCTGAATTGCTAACTCACGAGTTGGAGTAACTATTAGCGATTTTATCTTTTTTACTTCATTTTCTATAACAGGTTTATTAGATAAAAGCTGAATAATTGGCAACGCAAAAGCAGCAGTTTTTCCTGTTCCTGTTTGTGCAGAAACAATAACGTTTTTTTTATCTAAAACTATTGGAATTGCTTTTTGTTGAACTAAAGTTGGTCTATGGTATCTCTCTTGGGCAATTGCTTTTAAGATAGATTTATGGAAAGGAAAATCAGAAAACTGCATTGATTATTTTTAAAGCAAAGGTAGTTTAAATTAGAGAATGGTTTTTGATAATTATTGTTGCTTTTTACGACCTGTAAAAGCGTCCATTGTTTTGTAAATTTCTAAAGCAGAACCCGCAAACCAATCAAAAAAGTTGATAGACATTGTTGCTTGTCCAATTTTTACAAATCTGTATAAATAACCAGGAATTGTAACCATTTTTTTGTTTTTCTCAATCGCTTTTATAATGGTTAAAGAAGCAGTTTCTGGTTCTAAAATTTTTATTTTAGATGATTTTACACCATCAAACATGCCTGTATTTATATAATATGGCATTATTGTAGTTACCTTAATGTTCTTTTTTAGTTGTTTCATTTCTATTCGCAAACTGTCTGACCAACCAATTAAAGACCATTTACTAGCTACATAAACAGACATTTTTGGGTTAGAAATTAAACCTCCAGAAGAAGCAATATTACAAATATGACCTGTGTTTTTCTGCAACATATCGCTTAAAAAAGCATTTGTTATATACATTGGTGCATTTGCATTAATTGCCATTGTTTTATCAATTTCATTATTTGAATGCTCGTGAAAATATTTACCAACGATAATACCTGCATTATTAATAATTACATCAACAAAACCAATTTTTTGTTTTACTTTTTGTGCAGTTTCTTTTATTTGTGTTGGGTTTGAAACATCTACAACAAAACCAGCAATTTCTCCAAGATTTTTAAATTCTGTAATTGTGTTGTCAATTCCTATTTGATTGATGTCCCAAATGATAATTTTTGCTTTTCGTTCTAAAGCTAAACGAACCATTATTTTACCAATTCCAGAAGCGCCACCTGTTATTAAAACTGTTTTGTTTGTTAGTTGCATTTTGTTGTTATTATTAATTGTTTATTTTAAATCATTTACATCAATTTTAAATAATTCTGTAGCATTTTTCCAAAGAATTAATTCTTTTTTATCTTCTGCTAAATCTAATTGATTCATAAATTTTAAATAAGATTTCATGTTAGAAATTGGCCAATCTGTACCATATAATAAATACTTTGGATCGCCAGCATAAGTAATCATTTCTTCAATTTCCTTTTTCATATAGCGTTCAAATTTTTCATTAAAATCACCTAAAACCAAGCCAGAAATATCAGCAAAAACGTTTTTGTTTTTATACACAACCTCCATACAATCTTTTATCCAAGGATTACCAACATGACAAATTACAATTTTTAAATCTGGGTAATCTACAGCCAAATCATCAATATGTAAAGGATGAGAATATTTTACTTTTCCTGTTGGTGCATAGGTGTCTCCAGAATGAAACATTACAGGAACATCATATTCAATCGCCATTTCGTACATCAATTTAAATCGAATATCATTAGGATAAAAAGGTTCGTAACCAGGATAAAATTTTAAACCTTTAATATGTCCTTCTTTTAAATATTGACTAATTTCTATAACATCTTTATAGTTGTAATGTAAATAACTTATACCTGCAACAATACCAATATTTTTATACCCTTTTACAGCTTCTACAATCTGTTTTGTACTTGGTCTATGTTCATTTACTTTGTAAGAAGAAAGTACTAAAGAATAATCGACATTGTTTTCTTTCATTGTTTTAGATAATAAATCTAAACTCTCGTTAATAGAAGTTACTCTGTCTTCGTGATAATTATTAAGATGTGTATGTACGTCTATAATCATTTTTTAATAAAGGTTTTTTATTATTTATTTGGCTAAAGTTACAATTTAAAACTATAAAAAAGGATTAGAATTAATAAAGAAGTTTGTGACTAAAAAAATAATTTATCAATCCATTTTATCTTGTTGTTCTATATTATGCTGATTTCCAAAAATGGATGTATCTTCATCATTTATAGAATTAGAAATCCCTAACATAAATGCGGTAATAATTAATAATAATTTTCTTTTAAGCCAATATATTGGTCGTCTAGTTTTTTCTAAACGAGTATTTTTTTTCTTTTTATACATATTAGTAATGATAAATGATGAGACATTTGTTTTATCATCTGATGCATTTTCAGCATTTGCAAAGAACAAGAATGTAGTTCTAAGCTATGTATAAATTAGAAATTGAATTACTAGCAATAATTTTATTGATTAAGAAAATATGTTGTTTATGTAGTAAAGCAATATTTTGATACAATTGCTTTTGTAGTTTTAAAGTAAGTTTAATTTGTTTTTGAAAAGCACTTTTTAGATAAATAGAAGGAAAGAAAAGAGCAAGAAAATCGGCGCTAGATAATACGTCTTTTTTTAAAACAACATGTTTTGTGTTTTTATAATTAAACTTCTTTTTCTGAATTATCTTAGAATACTGATAATAATTGCTAGTACTTTCTTGAGCATAAAAAGTAGATTCTGCAACTGAGTGAAGAAATACCAGTAAAAAAACAAAAAGGTGTTTCAATTGCATTATAAATCTGTTTTATACAAAAATAATGTTTTTAAAATAAAGCCTCTTTGTGAAAACAAAGAGGCTTTGGTATTAATAGTCATTGCGAATGTAATGAAGCAATCTTTTAATTAATTACAGATTGCTTCATGAACTCGCAATGACATTTTTTCTACTTAAACAATTCGTAAGAACGCTTGATAAAGTTTGTTAACTCTTCACCATGTAAAAGGTTTTGAGATAATTTAGCTAAATCAAAAGCTTGAGAAATTAATGCTTTCTGTGCAGCCTCATCTTTGCTATTTAAAATTTCTGAAACTAACGGACTATTTGTGTTTACCACTAAATTGTACATGTCTGGAAAATTACCCATTCCCATCATTCCACCACCACCAGAAGCTTGCATTTCTTTCATTCTACGCATAAATTCTGGAACCGTAATTAAGAACGGAGAAGCAGCAGAATCCATCGCTTCTAACTGAACTGTATATGTTTTTGAGTTTACAGCACCTTCAATAATTGGTTTTAATTTTGCAGTTTCTTCTTCTGATAATTTAGAAATTATAGCATCGTCTTTCTTAATTAGATTATCAATAAAATCGGCATCAACTCTTGTAAATTTCACTTTAGCATCACCACCTTCTAATTTCTGCATTAAATGCGAAATAATTGGTGAGTCTAATACTAAAACTTCATAACCTTTTGCAGTCGCATCTTTTATATAACTGTGTTGTGCTTCTTTGTTAGAAGTATATAAAATAACGTGATTACCATCTTTATCAGTTTGATTTTCTTTTGTTTTTTCAATCAATTCATCAAACGTAAAATACGTATCTGCAACTGTTGGATATAAAGCAAATTTCTTAGCTTTGTCAAAGAATTTATCTTCAGATAACATTCCGTATTCGATAATTACTTTAATATCGTTCCATTTTTTCTCAAAATCTTCACGATTATTTTTGAATAAAGAAGTTAATTTATCAGCCACTTTTTTGGTGATGTAACCAGATATTTTTTTTACAGCTCCATCTGCTTGTAAATAAGAACGAGAAACGTTTAAAGGAATGTCTGGAGAATCAATAACACCTTTTAACATTTGTAAAAAGTCTGGTACAATTCCCTCAACATTATCAGTTACATATACTTGGTTTTGATACAATTGAATTTTATCCTTTTGCATATCCATAGAAGAACTTAACTTAGGAAAGAATAAAATTCCGGTTAAATTAAAAGGATAATCAACATTTAAATGAATGTGAAATAAAGATTCTTCAAATTGCATTGGATACAATTCTCTGTAGAAATTTTCGTAATCTTCATCCGTTAAATCAGCAGGCGCTTTTGTCCAAGCAGGATTTGTGTTGTTGATGATATTATCAACCTCAATTTGTTTGTGAGGTTCTGTAGTTTCTTTACCGTCTTTATCTGTAGTAGTTTGAGGTGTAAAATCTGGATCGTTAACTTTTTTAGTTCCAAATTTAATTGGCACTTGGTTAAAACGATTGTATTTGTTTAATAAAGCACTAATTTTCTCTTCAGTTAAAAACTCTGTAGAATCTTCTGCAATGTGTAAAACAATTTCTGTTCCTCTGTCAGATTTGTCATTTTCTACTAACGAATATTCTGGAGAACCATCACAAGTCCAATGAGCAGCAGGTTCGTCTTTAAAAGATTTAGTAAAGATTTCAACTTTTTCTGCAACCATAAAAGCAGAGTAAAAACCAAGTCCGAAATGACCAATTACGCCAGTTTCGTTTTTGTCGTCTTTATATTTTTCTAAAAATTCTTCAGCTCCAGAAAATGCAATTTGGTTGATGTATTTTTCAACTTCATCCATTGTCATCCCTAAACCTTGGTCTTTAATTGTTAAGGTTTTAGCTTCTTTATCAATGCTAATTTCAATTTTAGCATCGCCTAGTTCTGTTTTAGCTTCACCAATAGAAATAAGGTGTTTAAGTTTCGTCGTTGCATCTGTTCCGTTAGAAATTAATTCACGTAAAAATATTTCGTGATCAGAATACAAGAATTTTTTAATCAGCGGAAAAATATTTTCTACTGATACATTAATATTTCCTTTTGCCATTTTATATAGGTTTTGTTTAACTTTATTATTTATGATGTTACAATAGTCAAATAAAATACCAAAAGGAATTTTATGACAAGATGACAGAAATTATTTTTTATTTCAATTTTCGATATTTTTAGAATCTATTATTTGTCCTTAAAATGGATTTAGAACCTAATTTTGAAATTATTGGAAGTTGTTTTGGAAGGTTTTGAGCGTAAAATTGCGAATAAAGCATAAAATAAAATTATAAAAATTTTATTTTCAATCATTCTATCATAGAATTCTTAAATTAGTACTATCAAAATATTTAAAGAATTACGTAATTCATAAATTATGGAAACTATTAAAGACGAATTAAATATTGAAGCAATTACTGCAATTTTTAATACACAAAAAGAACATCAATTTGTTGTAGCAAATCAAACAATAAAAGAAAGAAAGAGAAAACTAAAAGCTTTAAAAAAAGCAGTAGAAATTACTTATAGAGCGGCAATAAAAGAGGCGCTTTATAAAGATATGGGCAAACCAAAAGCAGAAGTAGACTTGACAGAAATTTATCCTGTTACTAGTGAAATTAAACACACTTTAAGACATTTAAATTCTTGGACAGAAAAACAAAGAGTTGGAACACCAATAGCTTTTATAGGATCTTCGTCCTATTATAAATATGAGCCAAAAGGTGTTTGTTTAATTATTTCTCCTTGGAATTTTCCTGTAAATTTAACTTTAGCTCCTTTAGTAAGTGCAATCGCAGCTGGAAATACTGTGATTATAAAACCTTCGGAAATGACACCTCATATTTCTAAAGTGATGAAAGAATTAATTGCTACTATTTTTAATGAAAACGAAGTAACTCTTATAGAAGGAGCTGTGCAAACAGCAACAGATTTATTATCATTACCATTTAATCATATCTTTTTTACAGGATCGCCTGTAATAGGTAAAGTTGTAATGACTGCTGCTGCTAAACATTTAACTTCTGTAACTTTAGAATTAGGAGGTAAATCGCCGACAATTATAGACGAAACTGCTACTATAAAAACGGCTGCTAAAAGAATTGCTTGGGGTAAATTTGTAAATGCTGGTCAGGTTTGTATTGCGCCAGATTATATTTATGTGCATAAAAGTAAACAAGAAGAATTGGTAAATGAGTTTAAAAAAGTATTGGCCAAGTTTTATAATAATAACGCAAATCAATCTGAAAATTATACTTGTATTGTAAATGAATCTCACAAAGGTAGAGTTACAAGCATGATAAATAATGCAAAAGAAAACGGAGCAATAGTTTCTTACGGTGGTAAAGTTGATGAAAAATCAAATGCAATAGAACCAACTATTTTAACGAATGTTAAAATGAATACTAAAGTGATGCAAGAAGAAATCTTTGGACCTATTTTACCAATTATCCCTTATGATAATATAAATGAAGTAATTGATACAATCAATTCTAAAGAAAAACCGTTGGCACTTTATGTGTATAGTAACAAAAGTAAAAATATTGAGTATATTTTAAATAATACAAGAGCAGGTGGTTCTTGTGTAAATAATAATGCTGTTCATTTCTTTAATAATAATTTGCCTTTTGGAGGTTCTAATAATAGCGGAATTGGTAAATCTCATGGATTTTTTGGTTTTCAAGAGTTTTCTAATGCTAGAGGCGTTTTAAAACAAACCATTCCGGGTGCTTTAGAAATATTAATGCCACCTTATACAAACTTTAAAGAGAAATTGATTAACCTAACCATTAAATGGTTTTAATTTATAGTAGATAATTTACTTGTAATTTTGTTTTTTCTATTATAAGTTTTAACTTAGTAAACTATAGCTTTTGTAAACATGTTAATTTATTTCTATTTTAGCAAGGTGCAAAAAATCAAATAAATAAAAAATATACCCATAAAATATGTATAATTCAAAAATTACCGGACTTGGATATTATGTTCCTGATAATATTGTTACAAATAATGATTTAAAGGAATTTATGGAAACTTCTGATGAATGGATCCAAGAAAGAACAGGAATAAAAGAACGTAGATGGATTGATCCAAAAACAGGAGATACAACTGCTGTTATGGGTGCAAAAGCTGCTAGAATCGCTATAGATAGAGCTAGTTTAACCAAAGATGATATCGATTTTATTGTGTTTGCAACTTTAAGTCCGGATATGTATTTTCCTGGAGGTGGCGTGCAAGTGCAAGACCTATTAGATATGCCAACAATAGGTGCTTTAGATGTTCGTAACCAATGTTCTGGTTTTATTTATGCAATGTCTGTTGCAGATCAGTTTATAAAAACAGGAATGTATAAAAACATTTTGGTGATTGGTGCAGAAAATCATTCTGGTGGTTTAGAAAAATCTACTAGAGGTAGAAATGTTTCAGTTATTTTTGGTGATGGAGCAGGAGCAGCAATTTTATCAAGAAGTGAAGAAAAAGGTAAAGGAATTTTATCAACTCATTTACATTCTGAAGGAAAACATGCTAAAGAATTAGTTTTAGAAGGACCATCTACACAAAGATGGGTTCCAGAAATTTTAGCAGCAAATAATCCTGATGATGTTTCTTATTTTCCTTATATGAATGGTCAATTTGTATTTAAACATGCTATTACGCGCTTTTCTGAAGCAATTGTAGAAGGTTTGGAAGCAAACAACTTAGAGAAAGAAGATATTGATATGTTAATTCCGCATCAAGCTAATTTACGTATTGCACAGTTTATCCAAAGAAAATTTAAATTATCTGATGATAAAATGTATAATAATATTATGAAGTATGGTAATACAACAGCTGCTTCAGTAATTATTGCGCTCACAGAAGCTTGGGAACTTGGTAAAATAAAAGACAATGATTTAGTAGTTTTGGCTGCTTTTGGAAGTGGATTTACTTGGGGAAGTGTAATTATTAGATGGTAAAATAGATTTTAGTGCATAAAAAAGTGAACATTTATTTAGACAAACAATTAGAAATATAAAATAATAACAATCCGAAACAATTTTTTTGCTTCGGATTTTTTGTTAATTCACAATTATGGAATTCAGTAATAATTATTTTAGTTTTTTGAACATTTATTTATTTCTTGTTTAATATTTTTTTCAATTACGTATTAGCTTTACGAGTGATATTTTTTTTTTGTTATTTAATTAATTTTATCTTATTTGCTCGTTTTTTAGTGTTTTGAATGCTTATATTTGTTAATATAATCAATATCCTATAATTTATATATTAATTTTATGAAAAATGTAACATTAGTTCTTGGTGCATCTGCAAACCCCAACAGATATTCTAACATTGCAATAAAAAGATTGTTAGATAAAGAATTACCTGTTGTTGCTTTAGGGAAAAAAAAAGGGAAAGTTTTAAATGTAAATATTGCTGATAAAAGACAAGACTATAAAAATATAGATACTGTAACTTTATATCTTAATCCAAAAAGACAAGAAGAATATTATAATTACATTCTTGATTTGCAACCGAGAAGAGTAATCTTTAATCCTGGTGCAGAAAATGACGAGTTTGTAAAATTGTTGGAAGAACATAAAATTGAACCAGTAATTGCATGTACTTTAGTAATGATTTCTATCAATGAATATTAATAAAGTAATAAATTGATTTGGTTAAAATTTAAGAGTTTCTAAATTAAATTTTGATTATTCTTAAAGTATTTCATTAATTCAAAAGTAGATTCGATATTTAGTTTTTTAAGTATATTTTTTCTGTGAGTATTTACAGTATGCTTGCTAATATGTAAGTTGTTAGAAATTTCTTCGCTTGTTTTGTTTGTTATTAACAAACGAACAACATCTCTTTCTCTATTTGTAATTATATTTAATAAATTTGAAGTTGATTGATTCTTATAAAATAAGGTTTCATATTCATTTTTATTATTTAAATATTTTGCAGTTGCACAAATATCCATTTTTAAATGACCATCTAAAACGGTGTAATGTGCCATGCCAATTATGGGTTTATTGCTGCTATCAAACTGTAAAGGAGTTGTATTCTGAATAATATTTACATATTTGTTATCAGCATTTTTTATTCTATAATTCCAAGTATAGCTCATTCTTTTACGTTGTTCGTCATTCAACTCAGTCATTGTAAAAACCATTAAATCAGTTAAACTATTAAGCCATAGTTTAATATCTTCTGGATGAAAAAGGGACCAATAATAATCCATTCCACCAGTCATCATTTTATCAATAGACAAACCTGTACAAGCTGTAAAATTTTTACTTATATATTCAAAATTTTGATGAACTGTATTTGTAATGCAGTAAAATGTAGAATTGTAAGGATAATAATAATCTAGTTCAATTAACTTTTTAATGTGTTCTTCTATTTCAACATTAGGATATGTCTCAAAAATTTCATTATAAATAGAGTTTATTTTGAATTTTTTCATATCTGTTACATATTAAAAATTTTACCTGGTTCTGCTAATTTTGTGTTTTCAAAAATTTCTTTAGCCTCTTTTTGAAACAATGAAATATCTTTATATCTACCAGAATAATGACCTATAATAAGTTGTTTTACATTTGCATCTTTCGCAATTTGTGCAGCTTGTTCAGACGTTGAATGTTTTGTTTTTTTAGCTAAATCTTCTCTGTCGGATAAAAAAGTAGCTTCGTGATACAGTAAATCAGTATTTTTTATAATCGGAATAATATCTGGTTTATAGTAAGTATCACTACAAAAAGCAAAGCTCAATGGTTTTGTTGGTGCAATTGTTAACTCCTTATTTGTAACAATTTCTCCGGTTGATAAGACAACATCTTTACCAGCTTTAATATTTAAATAATCAGCTTTATCAATTTCTGGATATCCGCTAATATTTAACATGTTCAGTTTTCTTGGTTTTTCTTTTTCTGTAAACAAATAACCATTTGTATACACTCTATGGTTTAATGGAATTGTTCTTACAGAAACTTTATCATCCTCAAAAATAAGTTCACTTTCTTTGGATGTTAATTCGTGAAATATTATTGGATATTTAGCATGAGATTGAGAAATCTTCAACTGTAAAAGTGTCACTTTTTTGATACCTTTTGGTCCATAAACATGCAATTCTTTTTCTCTACTTAAAATACCATAAGTAGCTAACAAGCCAACTAAACCATAAAAATGATCGCCATGTAAATGAGAAATAAAAATGTGGTTAATTTTAGAAAAACCAACTTTATATTTTCGCATTTGACGTTGTGTACCTTCGCCACAATCAATTAAAAAATGTTGATTATTTATTTCCAAATATTGAGAAGTTGGAAAAGCATTTGCACGCGGCGTCGCAGAATGACAGCCTAAAATAGTTAGGTTTATACTCATTTAATAACAAAACGTTTAGAAATTATAGTTTCTTTATCTTGTAATTTGTAAATATAAATACCAGAAAGTAAGTTTCCTTTTTTAAAAGTAAATGAATTATTGCCAGTAGTAACTTTAATATTTTCTTTGTAAACAGTTTTACCTAAAACATTTATTACAGAAAAAATTATAGTTGCATTATTTGCAGCTTTAAAGGATATTTTTGTGTTCTCTGTAAACGGATTTGGGGCAGCAGATAATTTTTCAACAGATTTATGCTGTGAAAAACCAATTGTGGTTAGGCTTAAAAATAAAATAAAAAGTAGTTTTTTTATCATTTATGTGTTTTTAAAATCCTAATTCTCTTTCTATAGCTTCCATTTCTAAAACATCTTCTGCTTCAGTTAAAGTAGGAACAATGTTTAAGTCTTCTGGTAAGTCATCAATATCAACATTATTGTAAACAATAACAAAAGATTTACTATTTTTCTTTTTGATGTTATTCAAAAATAAAGAAATTTCTTCTTTTGTAGTTTTAATTTCATTAGAAATTTGTAAAACTAGATGAACTTCATTAAAATCTTTCTCTTTTTTTAAAAAAGTTGTGTAAAAATCTAAAAACGAGTTTTCATCCGAAGTAATAAGAGTATAATTTTCTTTTTTTTCTATTATCATTAATTTACCTTTTAATTTGTTGCGCCAATAAATAAATAACTGCCATTCTTACCGCAACACCATTTTCTACTTGATTTAAAATAATAGATTGATCAGAATCTGCAACTTCGCTTGTAATTTCTACACCTCTATTTATTGGTCCTGGATGCATTATTACAATTTTCTTGCCAAGATTATCTAAAATGTCTTTATTAATTCCAAAAAGTTGAGTGTATTCTCTGGTTGATGGAAAATATTTAATATCCATTCTTTCGTGTTGCACTCTTAAAACATTGGCAACATCACACCATTCTAAGGCTTTTTTAAGGTTGGTTTCAACCTCAACACCTAAGCTTGTAATATATTTAGGTATTAAAGTTGTTGGTCCACAAACTTTTACTTGTGCACCTTGTAATTGCAACGCAAATATATTTGATAAAGCAACTCTAGAATGTAAAATATCGCCAACAATAACAATCTTTTTACCTTTTACAGTTCCTAGTTTTTCTCTTATAGAATAAGAATCTAATAATGCTTGTGTTGGATGTTCGTGTGTTCCATCACCAGCATTTATAATCTTTGCATTTACGTGTTTAGATAAGAAAACACCTGCACCAACATTTCCATGTCTCATCACAACAATATCTACTTTCATAGATAAAATATTGTTAACCGTGTCTATTAAAGTTTCTCCTTTTTTTACGGATGATTGACTTGCAGAAAAATTAATTACATCTGCAGAAAGTCTTTTTTGAGCCAGTTCAAAAGAAAGTTTTGTTCTGGTACTATTTTCAAAAAATAAATTTGCAATTGTAATATCTCTTAGAGAAGGAACCTTTTTTATAGGTCTATTTATAACTTCTTTAAAATGATCTGCAGTTTTAAAAATAAGGTCAATATCAGTTTTTTTTAGATATTTTATGCCTAATAAATGTTCTACGCTTAATTGATCCATATTATTTTTGTTCTATATAAACTGCATCTTTTTTATGCGTTTCTTTCCAAGAAACTAAAACTTTTTCTTCATTTATTGCGTCAACTTGCCTTCCTTTATAATTTGGCTGAATTGGTAAATGTCTACTAAAACGTCTATCAATTAAAACCAATAACTCAATACTTTCTGGTCTTCCAAAAGACTGTATTGCAGTTAAAGCAGCTCTAATACTTCTACCAGAAAATAAAACATCATCAATAATTACCACTTTTTTATTTTCAATTAAAAAATCGATTTTTGTTGATGTTGCAGCTAAAGGCGAATCTCTTCTTCTAAAATCATCTCTGTAAAATGTAATATCTAGCAGACCTAATTTTAAATCTTTTATGCCGTATTCGTTTTTTAACAAAGTTGCTAATCTGTTTGCTAAATACGTTCCTCTTGGTTGTACACCAATTAAAACAGTATTAGAAAAATCATTATGATTTTCAATTAGCTCGCACGCTAATCTGTGAAGAATAATTTCAATATCTTTTGAGTTAAGTAAGGTTTTTTTGCTCATAAGAATGCTATCAAATTTTAGTTGATAGTTATTGAAAATCAAAATTAGGGTAAATAAACGTATGAGCAAAATAAAATGAGATACTAATAATAAAAAACTATTCAGAAATAATTATTTTACTCTTTTTATATAATAATAAATTTTTTTTGTTATATTTAAGATCAAACCAAATTACTTTATGTAAATATGGTTGTTAATTAAATTGTTGAAAAGAAAAAGTATTGGCTTAAAACTACATTAACTTGTTGTATTACCTTTATTTTTATAATGAAAAGCACCTAAGTTATGTCTTTAACGAAGTTTGAATCCATGCTAAAAACCAACAACATCTTTTTTTTTGATTTAGTTGAGTTCGAAGAAATTATTGTGCATTATTTAGAAGCTGGTAAACTTTCGCTTGCAAAAAAAGCAGTGAAACTAGGTTTAGAACAGCATCCTGAATCTGTTTATCTAAAATTATTACATGTAGAGATTTATATTTTCGAAAATGAGTTAGATAAAGCATCTACTTTGTTGGAGAAAATAGAACTTTTAGATCCAAATAATGAAGAGGTTTTTATACAAAAATCTATTATTAATTCTAAATCTGGAGAACATAACGAAGCAATTGTCAATTTAGAAAAAGCATTAATTTTTACTGATGATAAAGTAGATGTTTTGTCTTTAATTGGTATGGAATATTTATACTTAGAAAATTATGAGAATGCTCGTTTAAGCTTTGAAAAATGTATAGAAGTAAATTTTGAAGATTATTCTTCGTTATATAATATTGTTTATTGTTTTGATATGGAACAAAAACATGAGGAATCTATCGTTTTTATAGAAAAATATTTAAATAATAATCCTTATTGTGAGGTTGCCTGGCACCAATTAGGTCTGCAAAATTTTATATTAAAAAATTTTAAAAAAGCATTAAGTTCTTTTGATTATGCTGTTTTAATTGATGAATCATTTATTGGTGGTTATATAGAAAAAGCCAAAACATTAGAAGAATTAGAACGTTATCAAGAAGCAATAGAGAATTATTTAATTACCTTTGAATTAGATGACCCTACAGCGTATGCTTATCTTAGAGTTGGCGAGTGTTATGAAAAAATACAAAAGTTTGATGCTGCAATATCTTACTATAAAAAAGCTGTTCATGAAGATCCATTATTAGATAAAGGATGGCTTTTGCTAACTAATATTTATTATAATGATGATAATTACCAAAAAGCATCTTATTATATATCCAAAGCTTTAAAAATTGATGAAGACAATTTGTTGTATTGGAGAAAATATTCTGATATTAAATTAAAACTAAACTTTTATGAAGAAGCTGTTACTGGTTTTGAAAATTGCTTGGCTTTAAATGATAATACTTTTAAAGTTTATATTGGTTTAGTTGATGTTTTATCTTTTTTAGGAGAATTTGAAAAAGCAATTAAAGTTTTGGAAAGAGCACAAAAAATATATAAAAACATTGCTGAAATAGAGTATCGATTTGCTGGAATATTTTTTATTTTAAACAATGAGAAATATGGTTTTCATCATTTGATAAAAGCTTTTAAACAAGATTACGATCATCATGTAATTTTAAAGGAAATTTATCCAACTGTTTTCGAAAATGAAAAAGTGCAGAAACTTATTAAAAATTATAAAAAAGCAACAGAATAATAGATATATAAAATAGCCTGATTTTTTTAATCAGGCTATTTTTTTATAGAAACTTTAATTATTTTTTAAATGAATGAATATTTATTCATAATTTTGTAGTGTAAATTAAAATTAATATGGCTCGTAAAATTGATGAAGATAAAATAGCAAGAATTAAACAAGCTACAATGCAAACAATTGTAGAAAAAGGTATTGAAGCTACTACTATTGCAATGATTGCTAAAAAGGCAAATGTTAGCGGAGGTTATTTGTATCGAATCTATACTGGTAAACAAGATTTAATAAATGAATTATATCACGATAAAGTAGATTCATTATACAAAGAATTAGAAACTTTACTGATTTTAAATAAAACAAGTGTAAAACCTCTAATTAAATCGTTTATTAAAAACAGAATTACTTATTTCTTAAAAGAGCCAAATGCATCAAAGTTTTTTTATCAATTATTACACAATGAAAATTTTTTTGCATCCGAAGAAATTAGACATAAAAGTGCAGATTTAATAAAGAATATTAAACTTATTGGAATAAGAGCAGGAGAAATTTCTAAAAACACTTCTGTTTATCAATTACATTATCACATTTTAGTATATGCTGTAGATTATATCAATTTTACACGGAAAAATATTTTTGGAGAACAAGAAGTAACTATCGATGATGTAGATAAACTTACTGATAATATTTTAAAAATTTTAAAATAAATGGAAATCAATTTAAAGTTTAAAGCGATGAAATTAAGTAGAATACATGTAAAGTTATTCCTTTTTTTATGTTTTATAACAACGTTTACAAATGCTCAAAATATTACATTAAAGCAAGCGTATGATTTAATGTTGTCTAAAAATGGAGAAGCAAAAGCATCTAGCTTTGAGGTAAAAGCCATGGAAGAAGAGCATAAGGCCACAAAAGGTTTACGTTTACCAACAGTTAGTGTTTCTGGTACTTATATGCATTTAGATAAAGATATTGCTGTTGATTTAAATGATCAAAGAAATATGGTTGGTGGTTTGTTAAGTATAACAGATCCTGCTTCAGTTTTAGGTGATTGGGATTTTACCTTGCAAGAAAAAAACTTGGGTTTTGCTACAGCAAATGTTTCGATGCCAATTTATGCTGGTGGAAAAATTAATGCTGCTAACAAAGCATCAGAAATTAAATTATCATTATCAGAAACCAAACATAAAATTAAGGAAGACGAACTAACTGTTCAGTTAATCAACTATTTTTTTAAGTTAAAATTAGCGCAAGAAGCTGTAAAGTTAAGAAAAGAGGTTTACGACGTTATTTTACTGCATAACAACCAAGCAAATAAGTTTTTTGAGAATGGAATTATTCCAGAAGTAGAAACCTTAAATGCAAAAGTAGCTTTGTCTAATGCCAAAAGAGAATTGTTAGCTGCCCAAAAAGATGTTGATTTAGCAACAACTGCTGTTCAAAATTTAATTGGCGTAGATTCCATTAATGGATTTACCAGTAAATTTAATAAACCAACAATTGTAAAACCTCTGCAAGATTTTACAAATGAGATGTTAACGGAAAATGAACAATTAAAAATTATTGACAAAAATCATGAGTTAGCTAAAGTAGGTGTAAAAGTAGAAAATAGTGAATATTTTCCTAAAGTAGGGGTTTCTGGAAAATACATTGTATGGAAAGATAATTTACCATTGGTAGATACAAAATGGTTTGTAGGTGTAGGTGTAGAATGGGAATTGTTTAATGGTTTTCAAAGAGAACATAAAATAAAAGCATCTAAATACAAAATTTCTCAAGTAGAAGAATTTGATAAACAAGCAAGATTAAACTTAACTACATATACAGAAAAACTTTACAATACAATGCAAAAAGAATTGGAACAATATGAAAGTTTAAATAGCGATGAAGCATTGGCAAATAAATTAAAGTTTATGAGAACACGTGCTTTTGAAGAAGGTACCGGAACTTCTTTAGAGGTTGTTGATGCTACATTAAAATTATCAGAAATTAAAATTCATAAAATAAAAGCTTTATATGAGTACAATATTGCTTACGGAGAGTTAATGGTACTTACAGGAAAAACAGCTACTTTCTTAAATCAAAATTAATATAAAAATGAGAAATCCAAAATTTATAAAATCATTAATAGGTATTGTAATTCTTTCAATTATAGTACTTACAAGTGTGTGGTTATTAACGAAACCTAAATCAGTTATTTTACAAGGTAGAATAGAGGTAAAAGAAATTTATTTATCAGCTAAAATACCTACACGTATTAATTCTTTTGAAGTGAAAGAAGGAGAAAGCGTAAAAAAAGGACAATTATTGGCAACGCTTTTAAGTCCAGAAATTTTAGCAAAAGAGCAACAAGCTTTAGCTTTAAAAGATGCTGCAAATGCTCAAAAAAACAAAGCGCAAAACGGTGCTAGATTAGAAGAAATTAGAGCTGCAAAAAGTGTGTATGAAAAAGCATCGGCTGCTGCCAATGTGATGAATAAAACATACAAACGGATGGAAAATTTATTTAAAGATGGTGTGATTTCTGAACAACAACGAGACGAGATTTTTGCAAAAAAAGAAGTTGCTTTAAAAGACCAAGAAGCCGCATTAAGTATGTATCAAATGGCAAAAAAAGGCGCTAGAAACGAGGATATAGAAGCAGCTTCTGCTTTGGTTAAACAAGCAGATGGTGCGCTAATAGAATTAGAAGGATATAAAAATGAACGTAATATTATTGCGCCTATTGATGCTGAAGTTCTTAATTTTTTGCCAGAAGAAGGTGAGTTGATAGGTGCTGGTTATCCTGTTGTTCATTTGGTTGATTTAAGCAATAGCTACGCAATTCTAAACATTAAAGAAACTAGCCTTTTTAACTTTAAAAAAGGAGAAGTATTTAAAGCAATAATACCTGCTTTGAATAATAAAGAAGTAGAGTTTAAAATTTATTATATCGCGGCTTTGGGAGATTATGCTACTTGGAATGCAACTAAAGCAAGTGGAGATTTTGATGTTAGAACTTTTGAAATAAAAGCAATGCCAGTTAAAAAAGAACTAGCATTAAGACCAGGAATGAGTATTTTAATTGATTATTCTCAATTTAATGAGTAAAATGAAACCTTCTTTTCGGATTGCAAAAAGAGAGATTGCACTATTGTTTAATAGTAAGTCGTCTTTTATTCTTGCAATTATTTTACCTTTTGTTTCTATATTATTTTTTAATTCTCTTTTAAGTAAAGGAGTAGCAAGAGACTTACCTGTTGCTGTGGTAGATTTAGATCATACTGCTACTTCTAGAAATGTAATTGCTCAATTAGATGCAGCTCCAGAGATTAAAATTGGTTTTTTTCCTTTAAATCAGCAAAAAGGAGAGGAGTTAATTCGTTTAGGAAAAGCATATGGAGTAATTACTATTCCTCAAAATTTTGAAGCAGATTTAAAAAGTGGTAAACAAGTAAATATTATCAATCAATACAATAGTAATTTGTTATTGGCTGGTGGGTTAGAATATAAGGCATTTAGAAAAGTTATTGGTACAATTTCGGCAGGTATAAACATAGAAAAGCAACGTAAAAGAGGAGTTTCAACAGAGCAGGCTTTGGTTAATTATCAACCAATAAAAACTAATAGCCACGTATTATCAAATCCATATACAAATTATTCATATTATTTAAATACTGGATTTTTAACAATGTTTTTTCAATTGTTTGTTATGCTAACCACTATTTATTGTTTTGGAGCAGATTTAAAATACAGTAAAGGAAATAAGTTATTAAGCATTACTAATGGAAGTTTATCTGCTATAATTTTAGGAAAAGTTTTACCCTATACTGTTTGGTTTTTATTTGTAGGTATCATTACGCTTTTAAGTATGTATGTATGGCAAGATTTTCCGTTTTCTGGAAGTAAAATAACAGTTTTATTCGGTTTACTTTTATTGATTTTAGCAAATCAATCATTTGCTTTATTTTTTATATCTATAAGCGGTAGTTTTAGAGAAGCTTTAACAATTGGTTCTGGTTTTGGCGCTGTAAGTCTTTCTTTTTCTGGTATTACATTTCCAATTTTTGGAATGCCAATAGTATTGCAATGGTTAAGTCAGGTTTTTCCGTTTACGCATTTCTTTGAGTTATTATTAGATCAATCTCAAAGAGGATTTCCTGCATTTTATTCTTTAAAAGCAATAATAATTTTAGTTGTTTTAAGTATTACGCCAATTACTCTAAGTTGGATTAAATTAAAAAGATTGTTTTTAAAAGGTAGGTTTAATCACAATATTTAAAAATGAAGAATTTATATAAATTATTTTACAAAGGAATAATCTCATTTAAGAATACTTTTAAAACAGAATGGAATTCAATTAAATCAGACAAAGCTGTTGTAAGTACTTTTTTATCTGTAACACTTATTATTTTGGTTGTGTATACGTATATATATTCAAATCAAATAATTAAAGAAGTTCCCGTAGCAATTGTAAATCAAGATGGCACAAGAATGAGTAGAGATTATATTGCCATGTTAAATGCTACTCAAGGAACAAAAACAATATCTTCATTTACAGATTTGGAAGCAGCCAAAGTTGCGTATTACTCTAGAAAAGTACAAGGAGTAATTTTGGTTCCAAAGTATTTTGAAAAGAATATAAGGAGTGGTAAACAAACTACAATTACCACCTTTTCTGATGCCGCTAATATGTTGTTTTATAAACGGGTTTTGGGTGATGTTTCTACCGTTAACGGATATTTTAGTGCTGGAATATCAATAAAAAAAGAAATGGCAAAAGGTGTTTCTTTTGATAAAGCTCAGAAAGATTATACACCTATAAAAGCAATATCTACCAGTTTATTTAATACAAGTTCTGGTTATGCAACTTATCTAATACCAATGTTAACAGCATTAATTATTCAATTAGTACTATTAATGGGCATTGGTCTATTAAGTGGTTCTAGACGAGAAACAGTATCTACGCATATCAAATTTCCAAGATTATTACATAAAGGAGGTGTTTTATCAGTTTTATTAGCAAAAGCTTGTTTGTATACTTTAATTTATATGGTTATTATTCCAATTCAAATTGGAATTGTTTATACCATTTTCGGAATTCCGGTGCGTTCTTCATTGTTTACAATTTATGTATTTATAATACCATATATATTTTCTGTAGTATTTTTAGGAATTTCTATCAGTTCATTTTTTAAAAGAAGAGAAGATTCTATAGTGTTTTTAGTATTGCTTTCTATTCCGTCTTTAATGTTAAGCGGGTTATCTTTTCCGGAGGAAGGGTTTTCTGAGTTTTATAAATATGTTTCAGAAATAATTCCATCAACATCTGGTATGAATGGCTTTGTGAAATTAACACAAATGGAAGCTTCGTTTTTAGATGTATTAAAAGAATGGAATCATTTATGGTTTTTAACTGGAATTTATTTTGTGATTGCTGCCATTTCTTTAAAAATAAGAGCAAGAAAAGAGGTGGTTTTAAAAAATGTATAGAAATATTCTTAAAAAATTATCATTAAAAAAGAGAATAATTTCAATCAGAATTTATTCTAGAAAATCATTATAATCAGAAAATAAGTTTAGAAACAAATCAAATTAAAATTCCTTTTCTTAATATTTCTTAAATTTCTAGTATCTTCGTTTTTCTAAAAAAAATACTTACAATGAGTAGAAAAATTAAAGACTATGTAGTTATTGGTTTAAAAGGTATGGCTATGGGAGCTGCAGATGTAGTACCTGGAGTTTCTGGGGGAACTATAGCATTTATTTCTGGTATCTATGAAGAATTATTAGGTTCTATTAGTAATGTAAATCTAGATTTGTTTAAAACTCTAAAAAAGGATGGTTTTAAAGTTGCTTGGAAACAATTAAATGGTAATTTTTTATTATCCCTTTTTGTTGGTATTTTTATTAGTATTATTTCTCTAGCAAAAGCTATAAAATATTTGTTAGAAAACGAACCTATTTTATTGTGGTCTTTCTTTTTTGGTTTAGTGTTAGCTAGTATTATTTATATAGCTAAACAAATTTCTAACTGGAATGTTATTTCCTTTATAGTTTTAATTTTAGGTGCTTTTTTAGCATATTATATAACAACTTTAAATCCGTTAGTAACAGAGAATTCTTCTTTATTATTTATGTTTTTTGCGGGTGCAATTGCAATTTGTGCAATGATTTTACCAGGAATTTCTGGAGCATTTATTTTAGTTTTATTAGGTGCATATAAACCTATTTTAACAGCAGTAAATGATAGAGATTTAAAAACGGTGGCTGCAGTTGGTTTAGGTGCAATTGTAGGTTTGTTAACTTTTTCTAAAATTTTAAAATGGTTATTTGCTCATTATAAAAATTACACTTTAGCTGCTTTAACAGGTTTTATAATTGGTTCATTAAATAAAATTTGGCCTTGGAAAGAAACTTTAACCTGGCGCATAAATTCTCATGGAGTTGAGGTTCCATTTAATCAACAAAGTGTTTCTCCTTTTTCTTTTGATGGAGATGCACAATTATTATTCTCAATTGTTTTGGCGGTCGTTGGTTTTTCTTTAATTTTAATAATGGAAAAATTAGCAGTTAATAAACAATAAATGCAAAAAGAGAGAACCTTTAAACAAAAATTAAATCTTTTCTTAAAAGGTTTATTAATGGGTGTTGCAAATAAAGTTCCTGGAGTTTCTGGAGGAACTGTTTCTTTTGTTTTAGGTTTTTATGAAGAGTTAATTTTCTCTTTTAAAAGAGTAAATATAATTGCCCTAAAATTTCTCTTAAATGCTAGGTTTAAAAGTTTTATTCAATATACAAATGCTCAATTTGTATCCTTAATAATGTTTGGAAGTGTTTTTAGTTATTTTAGTGCTTCCTTAATTTTAGATTATCTTTTAGAGCATTATGAGCTGTATGTTTGGAGCTGGTTTTTTGGGATGATAATTGGTTCTATTTATTACATTGGTAAAGATTATGGGCAGTGGACTAGAAAAAATTTTATATTTCTAGTTTTAGGTGTAACACTAGGTTTAGGAATTAGCTTTTTAACACCAGCAAAAGAAAATGATAACCTTTGGTTTGTATTTGTTTGCGGTATTATTGGTGTTTCTGGTATGACGCTTCCAGGTCTTTCTGGTTCTTTTATTTTAATTTTATTAGGTAATTACGTGTTGCTTTTAGTAGATTCTGTAAATGTTTTATTACATGTTTTTACTAGTATTCTTTCTGGTGATTTTAAGGTATTAACAGATCCTGTAAAAATAAGATATTTAAAAATTATAGCTGTTTTTACTAGTGGTTCTGCTTTTGGATTAATTTCTATATCGCATGTTTTAGGGTACGTTTTAAAACGTTGGAATAAAATTGTAAATGCAATTATTATCGGTTTTATAACTGGTTCTTTAGGTATTGTGTGGCCGTGGAAAGATAAAATATACGCAACAAATAATGGTGCCTTTTTGTTTGATCAAGAAGGAAATAAAGTTATTGAAAATTACCAAAGATATATTCCAGAAATGTATAGCATAGATACACTTATTGCTATCTTTTTTATCTTTTTTGGTGTTGGTTTAATATTGGCAATAGATTATTATGAAAGAAGAAAACAGTAAGATTTTTGGTTTATTAGGAAAAAATATTTCATATTCTTTTTCTAGAGGATATTTTACAGAAAAGTTTGAAAAATTAAATATCACAAATTATAAATATGTAAATTTTGATATTCAGCAAATAAAAGATTTCTCATCTATTATTGATAATAAAAAAAGCTTAGGAGGTATTAATGTAACAATTCCTTATAAAGAAGAAGTAATTCCGTTTTTAGATAAATTAGATGAAACTGCAAAAAATATTGGCGCCGTGAATACGATAAAATTTACCAAAAGAGGAAATTTAAAAGGATATAATTCTGATGTTGTTGGTTTTGAAAACTCTATAAAACCATTACTTAAAAAACATCATAAAAGAGCATTAATTTTAGGCACTGGTGGCGCATCTAAAGCAATTGCTTATGCTTTAAAGAAGAACAATATTAAGTTTAAATTTGTTTCTAGAAATCCTGAAGGAAAAAAAGAAATTTCTTATGATAGTTTAACCGAAGAAACTCTTAAAAAATATACAGTTATTATTAATTGTACACCTTTAGGGACTTTTCCAGCAATAGAAAAATGTCCTAATATTCCGTATCAATTTATATCAGAAAAGCATTTATTATTCGATTTAATTTATAATCCAGAAGTATCTACTTTTTTATCCAAAGGAAAAGAAAAAGGAGCAACAATTAAAAACGGATTTGAAATGTTACAATTACAAGCAGAAGAATCTTGGAGAATTTGGAATGAATAATTTATAAAACTTGCAGACTTAAACTTGTAGATTTTGTAAGTTGTCTGTATCTTTATACATTATGTAAATAGTATTTTTTAAACGACCTTAAACATTGTATATATGTTAGATGAAAATGAAAAAAATGAGTTAGAAGCATCAGAAAAAGTAAATAAAATTATTTCTAAGCCTGAGCAGAAAGTAGGAGAAGTAAAAGCTATAAAAGTTGATGAAGCTAATGAGGCTGTAGATGAAATTGAAAAGTCTGTTGCAGAAAGTGCAGAAAATGATGACTCTAAAGAGGATGAATCTCCTGTTGTAAATTATGATACTTTTTCATTAGAAGAGCTAGTTTTAAGTTTAAAAAAGACGTTAGCAGATAATCCGGTTCAAAAAATAAAATCGCAAGTAGAAGCTATTAAAAGTGCTTTTAATTTAAAATTTGGTAAAACTTTAGCTGAGAAAAAAGCTGCTTTTTTAGCAGAAGGAGGTAATTCTATCGATTTTCAGTTTTCAAGTCCTATAAAATCAGATTATAATCAGTTATTATCAGATTATAAAAAAGAAAGAGATGTTTTTTATAAAAATTTAGAAAATAAACTAAATGATAATTTTGTAAAACGAGAGCAAGTTATAGAAAATCTTAAAAATTTAATTGAAGAAGCAGACACTTCTACAATGTATAAAAAGTTTAAAGAAATTCAAGATACTTGGCGTAGTATTGGTGCTGTACCAAAATCTCATTATAATGATACTTGGAAAACGTATCATCATCATGTAGAGCGTTTTTACGATTTACTACATTTAAGTAATGATTTTAGAGATCTAGAATTTAAACATAATTTAGAAAAAAAATTAAAGATTATAGAAAAAGCAGAAGCTTTATCTCAAGAAAATGATATTAATTTTGCTTTTAAAGAATTACAAGATTTACATAAACAATGGAAAGAAGATGTTGGGCCCGTAGCAAAAGAAATGCGCGAAGAGGTTTGGCAAAAATTTAGTGCAGCAACTAAAAATATTCATGATAAAAGACATGATTATTATAAGGAAATGCGTTCTAAATATGATGAAATTATAGAGAAAAAACAAGTTGCAATTAACGCAATTAACTCATATGATACATCTAAAAATAAATCTCATAACGATTGGCAAAAAAGCATTAATGAAATTGAAAAATTAAGACAAATCTATTTTGATGCTGGTAAATTACCATATTCTAAAAGTGAAGAAGTTTGGCAAAAATTTAAAAAAGCAACTAAGAAATTTAATGCTGCTAAAAATATTTTTTACAAACAGGAGAAAAATGATCAGCAAGAAAATTTAGAAAAGAAAATTGCTTTAATTGAGTTTGCAGAATCTATTAAAGATAGCGAAGATTGGGAAATGGCAACAAATGCCATGAAAAAAGTACAATCTGATTGGAAAAAAATTGGCCACGTTCCTCGTAAATTTTCTGATGATATTTGGAAACGTTTTAAAGCTGCATGTAATCATTATTTTGATAGATTTCATGAGCAAAAAAATGCTGTAAGTAAAGAAGAACAAGCAGTTGTAGATATTAAAAAAGAGTTTTTAGATACTTTAAAAACCACAGAAGTAACAACTAAAGATGCTGTTTTAGAAGCTATTAATTCTTGGCGAGATTTAGGAAGATTGCCCAGAGAAATGCGTCATTTAGATGGTAAGTTTAATAAGCAAATTGATAAAATGCTAGAAAGTTTATCTTTAGATAAAAATGAAGTTTCTATGTTAAAGTTTACCAATGTTGTAGATTCTTTTTTAGCAGCTAATGATGTTAGAAAACTAGATTCTGAACATATATTCATCAGAAAAAAAATAGATGAAGTTTTTAAAGAAATTCAACAATTAGAGAATAATTTAGGCTTCTTTTCTAATGTAGATGATAATAATCCTTTACTAGTTAATGTTAAAAATAGAGTAGAAGCTCATAAAGATGAACTAGCTATTTGGAACGAAAAACTAACCTACCTTAAAAGTTTAGATTATTAATTTACCTTAAATTAAGGCATAAAAAAACTCGAAGTTTAAACTTCGAGTTTTTTTATGTTTAAAATAGATTAAGCAAAAAGCTGATCAATTTTTTCTTTTTCTTCTTCAGCTAAAGCAGCATCAACTAAAATACGTCCACTGTGCTCATCAATAGTAATTTTCTTTCTGTTAGCAATTTCTAACTGTACTTGTGGTGGAATTGTAAAATAAGAACCTCCAGAAGCTCCACGCTCAATTGCCACAACAGCTAAACCATTTTTTACCTTAGTTCTAATTCTTTTATAAGCAGAAAGTAAATGATTATCTATAGAATCAGAAAATTCTACAGATTTTTCTGATAAAAGTTTTTCTTCTTTTTCAGTTTCTTTTAAAATAGCATTTAATTCAGATTTTTTATGACCTAAATGTTTTTCTTGCTTCGCCATTTTTTCTTTAGTAGCATCAATTACTTCATTTTTTTGTGCAATCTTAGCTCTGTACTCAGAAATTCTTTTTTCTGCTAATTGAATTTCTAAATCTTGATATTCAATTTCTTTAGATAATGAATCAAACTCTCTGTTATTTCTAACTTTCTTTTGTTGTTCATCATATTTTTTCATTAAACTTTTAGATTCGTCAATCGCTAACTTTTTGTTATTGATATCAGTTTCTAAATTAGCAAGATCTTTAGATAAATTAGAAATTCTAGTGTTTAATCCAGCAACTTCATCTTCTAAATCTTCAACTTCTAAAGGTAATTCTCCTCTAACGTTTCTAATTTCGTCAATTCTAGAGTCAATTAATTGTAAATCATACAATGCTCTTAATTTTTCTTCAACCGAAACTTCTTTCTTCTTTGCCATGATTATATATAATATATAGGATTTGTACTTTTTTCTGATAAAATGACTGCAAAATTACTAAATTTTTTCGTAAGATAATCTACTAAAAGGTTTTTTGTAAACTGTTCGCTTTCATAATGTCCAATATCTGCCAAAAGTATGCAATTTTCTGCAGTAAAAAACTCATGATACTTAAAATCTGCACTTACATAAGCATCTGCACCTGCCTTTTTAGCATTTGAAATTGCAAAACTTCCAGATCCGCCTAAAACAGCCACTTTTTTAATTTTTTTGTTGATAAAATTAGAATGGCGAACACAATCTGTTTTCATCGTTTTCTTTAGATAGAATAAAAATTCTTTTTCATCCATTTCTAACGGCAATTCACCAATCATTCCCATTCCAATATTCTGATGTACATTTTCTGTAGTTACAATTTCGTACGCAACTTCTTCATAAGGATGATTTTCTTGTAATGCTTTTAAAATAGCTTTTTCATTTTTACTTTCATAAACTACAGATATTTTGGCTTCTTTTTCTGTATGAATTTTTCCTTTTTCACCAATTATAGGATTCGAGCTTTCATTTCCTTTAAAAGTTCCATCACCTAAAACAGTAAAAGAACAATTATCATAATTACCAATATTACCTGCTCCAGCATCAAAAAGAGCAGTTTTTAAAGCATCTTCATTTTTTATTGGCACATAGGTAGTAAGTTTTTTAATAATCCCTTTTTTAGGGATTAAAATACGGGTATTTTGTAAACCTAAAACTTCGCACATTTTTGCTGATACTCCGTTTTTAGAATTATCTAATGCAGTATGAGTTGCATAAATTGCAATATTATTTTTAATAGCTTTTAGCACGACTCTTTCTACATAATTATTGCCATTTAATTTTTTTAAACCACCAAAAATTATAGGATGAAAACTAACAATTAAATTACATTTTTTAGCAATAGCTTCATCTACAGTTTCTTCTAAAGTATCTAAAGTAACTAAAACACCAGTAACATTTGTACTGTAATTACCAACTAATAAACCAACATTATCAAAATCTTCTGCATAATTTAAAGGCGCTAATTTTTCAATATAATTAGTAATTTCTTTTATGATCATTTTAGAATGTATTAAAATTCAAAGTTAACAATTTTAATGTATTTTTACCCAGATGAAATTAGTTAGATTTTTATTATTTCCTTTTGCAATTTTATACGATTTGATAACAACAATTCGTAACATTTTTTTTGATGTTGGTATATTTAAATCAACTTCTTTTAAAATTCCTGTTATTGTTGTTGGCAATCTAAGTGTTGGCGGAACGGGAAAAACACCACAAATAGAGTATTTAATAAGACTTTTAAAAAATACTTATAATGTTTCTGTATTAAGTAGAGGTTATAAACGTAAAACAAAAGGTTTTGTATTAGTAAATAAAAATCATTCTGCAAATGATGTTGGTGATGAACCTTTGCAGTATTTTAAAAAATATACTGCAATTAATGTTGCTGTAGATGAAAATAGGGTAGAGGGGATCAATAATTTAATTTCAAAAAAGTTACCAGAAGTTATTTTGTTAGATGATGCTTATCAACATAGAAAAGTAAAAGGAAGTTTTTATGTTTTATTAACTAAGTTTGATGATTTATTTACAGATGATTATTTATTGCCAACAGGAAATTTAAGAGAAAGTAGGGCAGGAGCTAAAAGATGTGATATAATTGTGGTTACAAAATGCCCTTCTAATATAAATGATTCTCAAAAAGATGCAATTAAATTAAAATTACAGAAGTACAATAAAGAAGTTTTTTTTACAACGATTTCTTATGCTGACAGAATTTCTGGAAGTGAAGAAATTAGTTTGAATACATTAAAAGATTTTGAAGTTTTATTAATTACCGGAATTGCAAATCCAAAGCCGTTATTAGAATTTTTAAGAACAAAAAACATCAATTTTATGCATTTAAAGTATGGAGATCATCATGAGTTTTCATCAAAAGAAATTGTAGAAATTAAGCAAAAATTTAATCGGATAAATTCTGATAAGAAATTAATCTTAACAACAGAAAAAGATTATACGAGAATTTCTAATAAAATAAAAGCACTTTCTTTTTTAGAAATAGAAACTACTTTTATAGAAAATAAAAATAAATTTGATGCTCTAATAAAAGCTCATATACAACAAAACCGATGTTAAAAACACCGGTTTATTTTTGATTTTTGTTAGAAGTAATCTTTTTCTGATTACCTAACAATAAGTAAGACACAATTAGGTTTAATAAGTCACAGTTTTAATTTAAAAATTATGGTATTATTTTTGATACTTTTAAAGAAATAAAGTTTATTATGAGAAAAATATTTTTCGTTTTTAGTATTTGTTTATTTACATCTCACGTTAATTTTGGTCAAGATGTAGTTAGTTCTGATGAAGAAATTATAAAGAGTAATGAAATTACATTAAATTGGATGCCAAATTATAAAGAGGCATTAAAAAAATCTAAAAAAGAAAAAAAACCTGTTTTAATTTATTTTACGGGTTCAGATTGGTGCGGACCATGTAAAGTTTTAGATAAAAAATTATTTCATACAGAAAAGTTTAAAGCTTTGGCAGATAAAAATTTAATTCTCTTAGAAGTAGATATACCAAGAAGATTAGATATAATTTCTCCAGATAAAATGGTTGAAAATAAGTCAATTCAAAAAAAATATAAAGTAAAAGCGTTTCCTACATTAATGTTTGTAAATCATAGAGGAAAGAAAATTGCAGAGAAAAAAGGATATATTTTAAGTGAATATTATTATCCTTTTTTTCAATCAGAAATTGATAACTATTAAGAAATTAATAAGCATATAAAAGCCGAAACAAATTTGCTTCGGCTTTTTTTATTCTTATAAAGAACTAAATATTATTGTTGATTGATAACTCTAAAAGTAGTTCTTCTGTTTTGTGCATGTTCTGCTTCAGAACAAACAACACCATCAGAACATCTATTTAATAATTTAGATTCTCCATAACCACTTCCTGTTAATTGGCTTGAATTAATACCTCTAGAAATTAAATAGTTAGTTACTGCTTTTGCTCTTCTGTCTGATAAATCTTGGTTAGATTCTTTAGTGCCTCTAGCATCTGTATGAGATTCTAAGGCAACAGCAACACCAGATTTTAAGATTGGTAATAATCTTTCATCTATAATTCTTTTAGCTTCTGGAGTTAATGTAGCACTATTTAAATTCCAATTAATTGGTAATGGAGTGTTATCTACTAATTCGCACTCAACTTCTTTCCAAGATGATAAACCACCTTTACTAACTAAAACTTCTTTACTTACAGTTTTATATTTTGCAGCAACAGTAACTTCTTCTTTCCATGCATCTTTAACTAAAACTATTTTCTTAATAGTACCATAAACAGCAGGAATTTCAACAGTTCTAGTAGTTTCTGGTTGAACAACAACCCTTCTAGTATAAGATTTTTCAAAACCAGGAACTGAGCTAGAAGCAGTAGTTGCATCAGATTTTAATTTTGTTAACGGAACAGTAACATATTTTGCAGCAACTGGTTTGTAACACCAATATCTACAATCATTTGGATCATCTGATTGGCAGTCTGGTTTTTTATCACTCATTTGCCAATTAGCAGATGCAGCTTTTGTTTCTATTGTTTCGGAATCTTTAGAAAAAGTTGCATTAATAACACTTAGTTTATTTGCATCTTCTTTAGCAACATAAGAAACTGCTTTAGTTTCCCAAACCGCAGGAACAATTTCTAATGTTTTTACAGCTTCTTTTACTAAAACACTTTCAGTTATAGTTTTATACTCTGCTGGGTGAGTAATTATTTTTTTGTATGCAGGTTCAATTTCTATAGTTACTTCTTCGTTTTTCCATACTTCAGGAGTTTTACACATTACGTAGCATTTACCTGGTTCTGGATTTTCTGGTAGAGTTAATGCTTGGGCAAAAGAGCTTGTTGCTAAAAGTAAAAAAGCACCTCCTAGTAAAATTTTTTTCATAATAAATCTGTTTTGTTTTTTGTTAATTTTTAATTTGTTTTTTATGTGACACATTTTTTTTTCTAAAGTCACGAATAAAACAGATTTTTTATTATTTAAATTTTTTTTTGTAAGAGCGATTATTTTTTGTTTTTTAAATTTAGAGCAAAAAAAAAGAAGCTATTTAGCTTCTTTTTTTTATTTGAAAATAATTTTATTTCTGATTAACAACTCTAAAAGTTGTTCTTCTATTTACTGAATGTTCAGCTTCAGAACAAACTACACCATCAGAACATTTGTTAAGTAATTTTGTTTCACCAAAACCTTTAGCATATAATTGACTACGATTAATTCCTTTAGAAATTAAGTAATCTGTAACTGCTTTTGCTCTGTTGTCTGATAATTCTTGATTGTCACTTTTAGTACCTCTCATATCTGTATGAGATTCAATAAATACAGCAACACCATCATTTAAAATAGGTAATAATCTTGCATCAATAATTGCTTTTGCACCATCATTTAAAACAGCACTAGAAAAATCCCAATTAATTGGTAAAGGAGTGTTATTTACTAATTTACAGTCTACAGATTTCCAAGAAGTTAATCCTCCTTTTTTAACTAATATTTGTTTAGTAATAGATCTATATACAGCTGGTTGTATCGTTTCTTCAGACCAAGCATCTTTAACTAATACCGTTTTTGAAATAGTTTTATATTCTGGTTTAGTTTGTACAATTGTAGTAGTTGGTTTGTTTACCATAACTTTTCTTTTGTACGTTTTTTTAACACCAGTTACAGGTGTTTTAACTACAGAAGCATCTGTTTTTAACTTTTCTACAGGCATTGTCTTAAATTCAGCAGGTAAAGGTTGGTAACACCAATATCTACAATCATTAGGGTCATTAGATTCACAATCAGGCATTTTTTCACTCATTGCCCAAGTTGCAGATGCTGCTTTTATTTCTACAGTTTCAAAACCTTGATTAAAAGTTGCTTCTTGAACCTCTAATTTAGAACCATCTTCTTTTTCGTAATAAGTAACTTCTTGAGTTCCCCAAACAGCCGGAACTAATAAAATTTCTTCACCAGCTTCTTTGGTTAATACTTTTTCTTCTATTGTTCTGTATTCTGCTGGATGTGTAATTATCGTTTTATATGCTGGAGAAACAGCAACACTTACGGTTTCATTTTTCCAAATATCTGGAGTTTTACATCGAACATAACATTTTCCTGGTTCTGGGTTTTCTGGTAAATCTTGACCAAAAACTACAGCGCTAAACATTAAAAAAGCGAAACTGAATAGAATTTTTTTCATACTAGTAAACATTAACAAATACCTTTGTTTTAAGTAATTAACAATGTGCCAAATGTACTAAAAACATTTATAAAATTTAAAGAAATAAAAATAAATTATAACTTATTATAATACAGACTTTTAATAATTCCGTCTGAAAGTCCAATTTTTGGAACATATATTTTTGTTGCTCCGCTCCATTTCATAGCAGATATATATATTTTGGTAGCTGGTATTATAACATCTGCTCTATCTGGATTTAAACTTAATTCTGATATTCTATCTTGATAACTCATTTGTTTTAAAAACTGATATTGAGCATTTAAATATATAAAAGAAATAGGTTTTCCTTCTTGTCTGCCAGACATTTTAAATAATTTATTAATATTTCCACCAGAACCAATTAATGAAAGATTTTTTAAACCGTGTGTATTTTTTTTAATCCATTTCTCAACATTAGAGAATATTTCTTTATTAACAGATTTTTTATTATTTAATAGTCGTACGGTTCCCATCTTAAAAGATTTTGAGTTGACTATTTTACCATCAGAAAAAATTGTAAATTCTGTACTACCACCACCAACATCTACATATAAATAAGAATTATTACCTTGTATTAATTGATTTAAATCTGTAGATGAAATTATTGCAGCTTCTTCTTTACCACCAATAATATCAATTTTAACACCTGTTTGTTTAAGAATTTTATCGGCAATTTCAATACCATTTTGTGCTTCTCTCATTGCAGAAGTAGCACAAGCCTTGTAACGTTCTACATTATGAACTTTCATTAACAATTTAAATGCTTCCATAGCATCTATCATTCTAGTTGTGTTTTGTTCGCTAATTATTCCGCCAACAAAAGCATCAGCACCTAAACGAATTGGAACACGAACTAAAGCAGATTTTTTAAATTGAGGTTCTTTTCCTTTTGCTACTATAACATTAGATACTAATAATCTAATTGCGTTTGATCCAATATCTATTGCTCCGTATTTTTTTATTTCTAACAAATCTTTTTTATTTATGATTTTTTGGAAATTCAGTTAAAATAGTTTTACCTTTTTTAAGGTTTTTCCAATGTTTTTCTTCAAATTGGATACCTACAATACCACAAGTTGGCACATGTGCTATAGGTTTGTGGCCAAATTTATTTACAAAAGTATTTATACCATGATCATGACTAAAAATTATAGCAGAACTAAAACCATCATCCAAAGCTTTAACAGTTTTTACTAAATAACCATCGCTAAAGCTATATAATTGACGTCTAATTTTTAGGTTAGATAACGGGTATTCAAAATTTTCACAAAAAATAACAGCAGTATGTAAAGCTCTATTTGCACTACTAGATATAAAAACATCTGGTCTAGGAATTAATTTTGATAGCACTTTAGACATTAAGTGAGCGTCTTTAATTCCGCGTTTTTTTAAGGGTCTATCAATATCTTCAATTCCTTCATATTCCCATGAAGATTTAGCATGTCGAACTATATAAAGTGTTTTCATTCAATTTTATTTGAGATTGTAAATATAAAAATTAAGGAGATAAACGTTCTATTTTCCATGAAAAATCTTTCTCTAAATTATATCTTATTCGGTCGTGCATTCTGTTTGGTCTTCCTTGCCAAAACTCTATAGAAAAAGGTTTTACTAAATATCCTCCCCAATTTTTTGGTCTTGTAATTTCTTTTCCTTCAAATTTTTTTTCAAAGGATACTAAGTTTTCATCCAATTCTTTTCTTGATGAAACTACTGTGCTTTGGTTTGAAGCCCAGGCACCTAATTTACTTCCATCTGGTCTCGATTCAAAATATCCGTCGGATAAATTTTCTGAAAGTATTTCTGCTTTTCCTTTAATAATAATTTGTTGTTCTAAAGCTGGCCAAAAAAAAGATAAGCAAATATGATTGTTTTTAGCGATTGATTTTCCTTTTTCAGAATCATAATTGGTATAAAAAATAAAACCTTCCCAAGTATATTTTTTTAATAAAACAACTCTATTTTTTGGGAATCCATCTAAACCGATAGTTGAAATAGTCATCGCGTTACTTTCATCAACTGAATCAGAATTATCTGCATTTAAAAACCAAGTTTGAAATAATTGTAATGGGTTTTCTGGACAATTACTTTCTAAAAGTTCTTGTTTTTCGTAAGATTTTCTATAATTACTTAAGTCTTTTTGCATTTTATTTAATTAAAAATATATCTAATTCCTATTGAGTTTCGAACTCCGGATGAATTTTCAATATCAGAAAAGTGGTATGAAGTTTCAAATAAGAAACCAAAATTTCGTACTTCCTTAAATGGTGTGATTTCTATTTGAGCTGGTATAAAATAACTTTCAATAAAATCTATATTCTTAGAGTGAAAAGGAAAAGTAGAGATACCAGTACCTAGGTTCATGTTGTAATTATCCTTAGCTAATAAAGTATATAATAAACTTAATTCAGTATTAAATTCCATTCCTAAATTATCACTTATTCTTAATTCTGATTGTATATTTTTAGAAAATTTGTAAGTTAAACCAATTTCTGCATTAAAATAACCTGTAATTTTAAATTGACTTAAAATTGTTGTAGAGGATAAAATGATACATAAAAAGAAAATTTTCTTCATTTTTATTTTTGTTCAAACAAAGATAAATTATTATTAATGATTTCTGATATTTTTATAATTTCATTTTCTACATAAAAAAAGAGGAACCATTTCTGGTTCCTCTTTTTTTATCTATAATTTAAGATTTTTACTATCTAAAAATAATTTTAGAAGTTCCGTAATCAGTTTGTTTACTATTCACTTTTAAGAATAAAACACCTGGTTTCACTTTTAGATTAAAGTCGATTTCATTTTTACCAGTAGTTAATTGAACATCGCTAACAAAGATTTCTTTACCAGTAACATCGAATAAAGTTACAGTTGCTTGCGTGTCTACCTCACTAAATAAAAGCACATTTACATTTCCTTTAGAAGGATTTGGATATGCCATAAAGTTGTTTTCAAAAGTTTCAATTTTAGCAATCGTTTGTTCTTCAACGGCAGTTTTAGTAAACTTCACATCCGAAATAAATAAATCTAATTCTTTTGTATTTGCTTCAACAGGTAAGAACGTAAACGTGATGGTTGTTAAATCATCCGCAGTTATTTTAGCAGTTGTACCTGTAGAAGAAAAGTATTCAAAAGGAACATAATAGGTTTGCTCTTCTTCTGATAAATCTACCATGATTCTGTATTGCTCTTTCCAGTTTTCAACAGAAGATTTAATTAAACCTAATTCCATTAACCCAGAACCTTTAGCTGTAAAAGATAAGTATTTGTACTCTGAATAATCTGCAGATATAGTACCTGGTAATAATGATTTGTACACTGTTAAGTAATCATACTCACTGGTTGCTTTGACTTCTACATTTCTATTGATTGAATACTCATCATCTTCGTATGTTCTATCAAAATTGTTCCAAACAAAGTAATTTAAGATTTCTGTATAGTTCTTGTCGTAATCTAATCCCCAGTTTCCATCAGCATGATAAAACGCATCTTCTACTTCATTCTCTACTTCAATAAGACCTTCATATTCATACCCATCAGCAATATCTAATCTTAAAGCTTGCTGAATTTCAGTATCTAACGTATTGTATCTGTGTTTGATGTTATTTGCAGTTTCAGAATATAATTCTACCATAGAAATATCTGCAGTATTACCAACTTCAGTACTTCTTAAGTTTACTATTAATTCTCCTTTGTCTCTATAAATTTTAGAAGCATAGGTTTCAGGAACTTTCTGAACTTCTGTTTGATTCATCGGAATAAAAGATTGTAAATTTTCTAAAATATCCTTAACCATTTTTTGAGTATCAGCAGGCTTTGTAGACCATACTTGAAAGTTATACACATCATTAAACTTGGTATAGTTGTTTACATACCAGTTCGTTTGAATTGTGTAATTGGTATCGTTATTATTTTTAGCAACAGCGAAAGAAATAGCATATTCAACAATATCATTTCTTTGTTTGATACCTTGCATTAAGAAATTATAACCTTCTAATTGCACTTTTTGAATGTTTAAAATTTCTGCACCACGAAGTCTATCACAAGACGCTTTTGTGTGATTGTAAATTTTATCAGAAGTTTTAATTCCTAATACAACACCTTTCGTTTCTCCGTTTATAGAGAAGTCAACAGATAATATTTCATCAGCAACTGTGTAATCTAAAATGTCAGTAGGAGAGGTAACGTTTGCTACATTTCCAGCTATTAATTCAGTTGGGAACATATCTAACATTGTTTGACCTTTACCTTGGTAAGGTTGCGCTGATTTCATCTTAGATTTGTTGTATAAATTCTCATTTGACTTCACAAATTCAGTTGGCATAGAGTTTTTCTTTCTACCAACATAAATTTTAGAAATTGCATCACCTAAAGATTCAGATTCAACACCACCGCTATTTCCACCAGAAGTTCCACCAGATGGAGCTACATAAGCAAAATCTTGATCTAAATTATTTTCTCCTGATGCTAAAGTTAAAGAACTTGTATTTGGTGTACCAACACCATCTGCATCAAATGTTGGAATTAAATCTGCTAATGCTTTACCTGGAGGTAATCCACCAGTTACAGTACTTATATCAACAGTTACTGTATAATTTCCTGCTGGTAAATTGGTAAATAAATAGTTCCCGTTTACATCTGTGGTAGTTGTTAAATCATCACTAGGATTTCCTGGTGTACCTGGATCTAAAGTTACCGTTGCGCCTTCTAATCTATATTCACCTGGATCTCTAATTCCATCACCATCTGTATCATACCAAACTTGGTCTCCAATACTACCTAAAAGAAGTGAAGGTGTTACAGTAAAAGTAACATCATCTGTTGTTGCAGAACAACCACTCGTACCAGCAATTGTATATCTAATTGTTACATCAGTATTTACATTGATGTCATCTGGAGTATAAATATTTCCATTGATTGTTCCATCACCAGAAACGATTGCCCAAGTTCCTCCATTAGGAGAACTAGTTAAAGTTTTAGTTTCATCTTCTGTTATAGAAGTAGTAGTTGTTGTGTTATCCGCAGTAATACATACAACTGTTAAAGTAAGTATTTGATCCGCTGCACAATTTATACCTTCTATTAATACTGATTGATCTCCATCAGCACCGTCATAAGTGATTCCGTTTACTGGCCACAAATACGTTTCATTTGAATTAATTGTCACATCTGTATCAATTGGAGTTGGTTCAGGAGAAACAGTAATATTTAAAATTTGATCTGCTGCACAATTCGCGCCTTCTACAAAAACGGTTTGCGTTCCAGCCGATCCGTTATACGTTACACTGTTAAATGCCCAAACATAGTCTTCATCAGAACAAATAGTCACATCTGTTACGATAGGAGTTGGTTCAGGAGAAACTGTAATATTTAAAGTTTGATCCGCTGCACAATTCGCGCCTTCAACAAAAACAGTTTGCGTTCCTGCCGATCCGTTATACGTTACACTATTGAAAGCCCACGTATAATCTTCATCAGAACAAATAGTCACATCTGTTACGATTGGAGTTGGTTCAGGAGTAACCGTAATATTTAAAGTTTGATCCGCTGCACAATTTACTCCTTCTACAAAAACAGTTTGCGTTCCTGCAGATCCGTTATAGGTTACACTGTTAAATGCCCAAACATAGTCTTCATCAGAACAAATAGTCACATCTGTTACGATAGGAGTTGGTTCAGGAGAAACTGTAATATTTAAAGTTTGATCCGCTGCACAATTCGCGCCTTCAACAAACACAGTTTGCGTTCCTGCCGATCCGTTATACGTTACACTATTGAAAGCCCACGTATAATCTTCATCAGAACAAATAGTCACATCTGTTACGATTGGAGTTGGTTCAGGAGTAACCGTAATATTTAAAGTTTGATCCGCTGCACAATTTACTCCTTCTACAAAAACAGTTTGCGTTCCTGCAGATCCGTTATAGGTTACACTATTAAATGCCCAAACATAGTCTTCATCTGAACAAATTGTTACATCTGTTACGATTGGAGTTGGTTCAGGAGAAACAGTAATATTTAAAGTTTGATCTGCTGCACAATTCACGCCTTCTACAAACACAGTTTGCGTTCCTGCAGATCCGTTATACGTTACACTATTGAAAGCCCACGTATAGTCTTCATCCGAACAAATAGTCACATCTGTTACGATTGGAGTTGGTTCAGGAGTAACCGTAATATTTAAAGTTTGATCCGCTGCACAATTCGCGCCTTCCACAAACACAGTTTGCGTTCCTGCAGATCCGTTATACGTTACACTATTAAATGCCCAAACATAGTCTTCATCCGAACAAATGGTTACATCTGTTACGATAGGAGTTGGTTCAGGAGAAACTGTAATATTTAAAGTTTGATCCGCTGCACAATTCGCGCCTTCCACAAACACAGTTTGCGTTCCTGCCGATCCGTTATACGTTACACTATTGAAAGCCCACGTATAATCTTCATCAGAACAAATAGTCACATCTGTTACGATTGGAGTTGGTTCAGGAGTAACCGTAATATTTAAAGTTTGATCCGCTGCACAATTTACTCCTTCTACAAAAACAGTTTGCGTTCCTGCCGATCCGTTATAGGTTACACTATTAAATGCCCAAACATAGTCTTCATCTGAACAAATTGTTACATCTGTTACGATTGGAGTTGGTTCAGGAGAAACAGTAATATTTAAAGTTTGATCTGCTGCACAATTCACGCCTTCTACAAACACAGTTTGCGTTCCTGCAGATCCGTTATACGTTACACTATTGAAAGCCCACGTATAGTCTTCATCCGAACAAATAGTCACATCTGTTACGATTGGAGTTGGTTCAGGAGTAACCGTAATATTTAAAGTTTGATCCGCTGCACAATTCGCGCCTTCCACAAACACAGTTTGCGTTCCTGCAGATCCGTTATACGTTACACTATTAAATGCCCAAACATAGTCTTCATCCGAACAAATGGTTACATCTGTTACGATAGGAGTTGGTTCAGGAGAAACTGTAATATTTAAAGTTTGATCCGCTGCACAATTCGCGCCTTCCACAAACACAGTTTGCGTTCCTGCCGATCCGTTATACGTAACACTGTTAAATGCCCAAACATAGTCTTCATCCGAACAAATTGTCACATCTGTAACAATTGGAGTTGGCTCAGGATTTACTGTAATATTTAAAATTTGATCCGCTGCACAATTCACGCCTTCCACAAAGACAGTTTGCGTTCCTGCAGATCCGTTATACGTTACACTATTAAATGCCCAAACATAGTCTTCATCCGAACAAATGGTTACATCTGTTACGATAGGAGTTGGTTCAGGAGAAACTGTAATATTTAAAGTTTGATCCGCTGCACAATTTACACCTTCCACAAAGACAGTTTGCGTTCCTGCCGATCCGTTATACGTAACACTGTTAAATGCCCAAACATAGTCTTCATCCGAACAAATGGTCACATCTGTAACAATTGGAGTTGGCTCAGGATTTACTGTAATATTTAAAATTTGATCCGCTGCACAATTCACGCCTTCCACAAATACAGTTTGTGTTCCTGCAGATCCGTTATACGTTACACTATTGAAAGCCCACGTATAATCTTCATCAGAACAAATAGTCACATCTGTTACGATTGGAGTTGGTTCAGGAGAAACAGTAATATTTAAAGTTTGATCTGCTGCACAATTCACGCCTTCCACAAAGACAGTTTGTGTTCCTGCAGATCCGTTATAAGTAATGCTATTAAAAGCCCATGTATACTCTTCATCCGAACAAATTGTTACATCTGTTACGATTGGAGTTGGTTCAGGAGAAACAGTAATATTTAAAGTTTGATCTGCTGCACAATTCACGCCTTCCACAAAGACAGTTTGTGTTCCTGCAGATCCGTTATAAGTGATGCTGTTAAAAGCCCATGTATAGTCTTCATCCGAACAAATAGTCACATCTGTTACGATAGGAGTTGGTTCAGGAGAAACTGTAATATTTAAAGTTTGATCCGCTGCACAATTCACGCCTTCCACAAACACAGTTTGTGTTCCTGCAGATCCGTTATACGTTACACTGTTAAATGCCCAAACATAGTCTTCATCAGAACAAATAGTCACATCTGTTACAACAGGAGTTGGTTCAGGAGAAACTGTAATATTTAAAGTTTGATCCGCTGCACAATTCACGCCTTCCACAAACACAGTTTGTGTTCCTGCAGATCCGTTATACGTTACACTATTAAATGCCCAAACATACTCTTCATCCGAACAAATAGTCACATCTGTTACGATTGGAGTTGGTTCAGGAGTAACCGTAATATTTAAAGTTTGATCCGCTGCACAATTTACTCCTTCCACAAACACAGTTTGCGTTCCTGCCGATCCGTTATACGTTACACTATTAAATGCCCACGTATAATCTTCATCAGAACAAATGGTGACATCTGTTACGATAGGAGTTGGTTCAGGAGAAACTGTAATATTTAAAGTTTGATCCGCTGCACAATTTGCGCCTTCCACAAACACAGTTTGCGTTCCAGCCGATCCGTTATAAGTTACACTATTAAAAGCCCATGTATAGTCTTCATCCGAACAAATAGTCACATCTGTTACGATAGGAGTTGGTTCAGGAGTAACCGTAATATTTAAAGTTTGATCCGCTGCACAATTCGCGCCTTCCACAAAAACGGTTTGCGTTCCAGCCGATCCGTTATACGTTACACTATTGAAAGCCCACGTATAATCTTCATCAGAACAAATAGTCACATCTGTTACGATTGGAGTTGGTTCAGGAGAAACTGTAATATTTAAAGTTTGATCCGCTGCACAATTTGCGCCTTCCACAAACACAGTTTGCGTTCCTGCAGATCCGTTATAAGTTACACTATTAAAAGCCCATGTATAGTCTTCATCAGAACAAATAGTCACATCTGTTACGATTGGAGTTGGTTCAGGAGTAACCGTAATATTTAAAGTTTGATCTGCTGCACAATTCACGCCTTCCACAAACACAGTTTGCGTTCCTGCAGATCCGTTATACGTTTCACTATTGAAAGCCCACGTATAATCTTCATCAGAACAAATAGTCACATCTGTTACGATTGGAGTTGGTTCAGGAGTAACCGTAATATTTAAAGTTTGATCCGCTACACAATTCGCGCCTTCTACAAAAACGGTTTGCGTTCCAGCCGATCCGTTATACGTTACACTGTTAAATGCCCAAACATACTCTTCATCCGAACAAATAGTCACATCTGTTACAACTGGAGTTGGCTCAGGATTTACTGTAATATTTAAAGTTTGATCCGCAGCACAATTCGCGCCTTCTACAAAAACAGTTTGCGTTCCTGCCGATCCGTTATACGTTACACTATTAAATGCCCAAACATAGTCTTCATCTGAACAAATGGTTATATCTGTTACGATAGGAGTTGGTTCAGGAGAAACTGTAATATTTAAAGTTTGATCCGCTGCACAGGTTGCTGCACCATTTCCGTCTACTGATGAGTCTCCCTCTACTGTTATAGTTGTATTTCCTGCTGATCCATTGTAAGTAACACCATTTACTGACCACTGATATGTTTCATCAGAACAAATTGTTACATTCGTTATTACTGGCGCTGGTTTAGAAGTTTGATTTAATAAAACTTCTGGTTGTTTATGAGAATTAGTAGGAACTAACCAAAATACATTTGCAGGACTTAAAGTTCCGTTAAGAACCCAAGTTTTTATATTATTAGCATTGTAAGTACTTCCATTACTTGCAGTCCATGAATAGCTAGTGCTTACATTTGTATTATTTGTCCATTTCCAAATTGTTGCCTGAATGGATTTGTAAAAATTAGACATTTCGTTTGAGGGCAAAGTGTTAGGAGCATAATTTGGATGTGTTAATATTGAAACTGTACGTTGTACTAGTTCCCTTATTTCTGCATGTGTATAATTTGAATTATTAAAACTTATATCTGGATCTGGTGTTAATGTTGTATTATATACGTTACCTGTATTTGGTGCATCTTTAGTTATATCCATACAGAATGATGGAACACCACTATTATTTAAAGTAGATCTAGAAATACCCCAACCACTATCTTCAGTTATTGTTAGTGATGTTTCAGGGTAACATACATCTGCACTAGTTGTAGAAGATTTACTTTGATTACTTTTATAAGAAATTTTTTCTTTTGACTTAGCACTGCTATATCCATTTGCAGTAATATAACTTTGTTTATCATCCAATATAGTTGATTTAACAGAGGCAAAGGATACTTTGGTTGTAGGTTTTGTGTTGTTCCACAAATAACCAGATTTTTGCTTTTCTAAGTTTTTCCAGTTAGATTGATAACTGTCGTAAAAGTTAGTTGAAGATGTAATTTTCTCAGTAGAAAGTGCATTTTCATTTTCAAAGTTATCCAAGAAAATGTTTCCATAACTAAGTGGAACTAGTGATATAAAAAATATCACTAAAAATAAGGTAGTTTTGTTAGCGTAACTCATGATTTAATAAGGGTATTTGACATGCAAAGGTGAAAGAAAAGTTGGTAAAATTAACACGTTGAAAATTAAATTATTAGGGGAGTTACTGTTGTTTTCAACGTTGTTATTTTGTCATTTTCAATCTCCAATTTATAATTTTATGTTAAAATTAAATAATTAATTATTTTTTTTCTAATATGATTCGATAACAGATGAGTTTCTTTCGATGAACGATAAATAAGGTTTAGTTTTTTTTAAAAAACTTAATTTATTGACCAACAAAATTCTAACTCAATTATTGAATTAAATTTAATATTTAATAAATTTGGGGATTGTATTGCGAATTGTAATTAAACTACATTTTAAAAAGGTAGTTTCAAAATTTATGCGAAAATAACTGTTTTTTACTTATTAACTATAATTTATGTTAATTTTTTTTTGGTACATTATTAATAGGTCAAATTACAATTGATAAAAATGAAGAATAATCTATTTTTATATTTTCATTTCTACATAAAAAAAGAGGAACCATTTCTGGTTCCTCTTTTTTTATCTATAATTTAAGATTGTTACTATCTAAAAATAATTTTAGAAGTTCCGTAATCAGTTTGTTTACTATTCACTTTTAAGAATAAAACACCTGGTTTCACTTTTAGATTAAAGTCGATTTCATTTTTACCAGTAGTTAATTGAACATCACTAACAAAGATTTCTTTACCAGTAACATCGAATAAAGTTACAGTTGCTTGCGTGTCTACCTCACTAAATAAAAGCACATTTACATTTCCTTTAGAAGGATTTGGATATGCCATAAAGTTGTTTTCAAAGGTTTCAGTTTTAGCAATCGTTTGTTCTTCAACCGCAGTTTTAGTAAACTTCACATCCGAAATAAATAAATCTAATTCTTTTGTATTTGCTTCAACAGGTAAGAACGTAAACGTGATGGTTGTTAAATCATCCGCAGTTATTTTAGCAGTTGTACCTGTAGAAGAAAAGTATTCGAAAGGAATATAATAGGTTTGCTCTTCTTCTGATAAATCTACCATGATTCTGTATTGCTCTTTCCAGTTTTCAACAGAAGATTTAATTAAACCTAATTCCATTAACCCAGAACCTTTAGCAGTAAAAGATAAGTATTTGTACTCTGAATAATCTGCAGATATAGTACCTGGTAATAATGATTTGTACACTGTTAAGTAATCATACTCACTGGTTGCTTTGACTTCTACATTTCTATTGATTGAATACTCATCATCTTCGTATGTTCTATCAAAATTGTTCCAAACAAAGTAATTTAAGATTTCTGTATAGTTCTTGTCGTAATCTAATCCCCAGTTTCCATCAGCATGATAAAACGCATCTTCTACTTCATTCTCTACTTCAATAAGACCTTCATATTCATACCCATCAGCAATATCTAATCTTAAAGCTTGCTGAATTTCAGTATCTAACGTATTGTATCTGTGTTTGATGTTATTTGCAGTTTCAGAATATAATTCTACCATAGAAATATCTGCAGTATTACCAACTTCAGTACTTCTTAAGTTTACTACTAATTCTCCTTTGTCTCTATAAATTTTAGAAGCATATGTTTCAGGAACTTTCTGAATTTCTGTTTGATTCATCGGAATAAAAGATTGTAAATTTTCTAAAATATCCGTTACCATTTTTTGAGTATCAGCAGGCTTTGTAGACCATACTTGAAAGTTATACACATCATTAAACTTGGTATAGTTGTTTACATACCAGTTTGTTTGAATTGTGTAATTGGTATCGTTATTATTTTTAGCAACAGCGAAAGAAATTGCATATTCAACAACTCCATTTCTTTGCTTGATTCCTTGCATTAAGAAATTATAACCTTCTAATTGTACTTTTTGAATGTTTAAAATTTCTGCACCACGAAGTCTATCACAAGACGCTTTTGTGTGATTGTAAATTTTATCAGAAGTTTTAATTCCTAATACCACACCTTTCGTTTCTCCGTTTAAAGAGAAGTCAACAGATAATACTTCATCAGCAACTGTGTAATCTAAAATATCAGTAGGAGAGGTAACGTTTGCAATATTACCAGCTGTTAATTCAGTTGGGAACATGTCTAACATTGTTTGACCTTTACCTTGATAAGGTTGCGCAGCTTTCATCTTCGTTTTGTTGTACAAATTCTCATTTGATTTCACAAATTCAGTTGGCATAGAATTTTTCTTTCTACCAACATAAATTTTAGAAATTGCATCTCCTAAAGATTCAGATTCAACACCACCACTATTTCCACCAGAAGTTCCACCAGATGGAGCTACATAAGCAAAATCTTGATCTAAATTATTTTCACCTGAAGCTAAAGTTAAAGAACTTGTATTAGGAGTTCCAACACCATCTGCATCAAAAGTTGGAATTAAATCTGCAATTGTTTTTCCTGATGGTAAGGCTGAAGTAACAGTACTTATATCAACAGTTACTGTATAATTTCCTGCTGGTAAATTATTAAATAAATAATTTCCGTTTGCATCAGTAATTGTTGTAATATCATCTGTAGGATTACCAGGAGTTCCCGGATCTAAAGTTACCGTTGCACCTTCTAAACCATTTTCACTAGCATCTTTAATTCCATCTCCATCAGTATCATACCAAACTTGGTCTCCAATACTACCTACAAGAATTGTAGGAGTAACAGTAAAAGTAACATCGCTAGAAGTTGCAGCACAAGACCCATCCGCAACAATTGTATATTTAATTGTAACATCAGTATTTGAATTGATGTTTGCAGGTGTATAAACATTTCCATTGATTGTTCCGCCACCAGAAACTATTGACCAAGTTCCTCCTGTAGGATTTCCTGATAAGGTTTTTGTTTCTCCTTCAGTAATGTCTGCTGTTGAAGTTGTATTATCAGCAACTATTGAACAAACAGGAGTTACAGTAAAAGTAACATCGCTAGAAGTTGCAGCACAAGATCCATCTGCAGCAATTGTGTATTTAATTGTAACATCAGTATTTGAGTTGATGTTTGCAGGAGTATAAACATTTCCATTGATTGATCCACCACCAGAAACGATAGACCAAGTTCCTCCCGTAGGATTTCCTGATAAAGTTTTGGTTTGGTTTTCTGTGATTGAAGTCGTTGAAGTTGTGTTATCAGCAACTATTGAACAAACTGGAGTTACTGTAAAAGTTACATCCGAAGTTGTAGCAGCACAAGACCCATCCGCAGCAATTGTATATTTAATTGTTACATCAGTATTTGAGTTGATGTTAGCAGGCGTATAAATATTTCCATTAATTGAACCTCCACCAGAAACGATAGACCAAGTTCCTCCTGTAGGATTTCCTGATAAAGTTTTCGTCTCGTTTTCTGTGATTGAAGTAGTTGATGTTGTATTATCAGCAACTATTGAACAAACAGGAGTAACAGTAAAAGTAACATCGCTAGAAGTAGCAGCACAAGACCCATCCGCAGCAATTGTATATTTAATTGTAACATCAGTATTTGAGTTGATGTTTGCAGGTGTATAAACATTTCCATTTAAAGTTCCACCACCAGAAACGATAGACCAAGTTCCTCCCGTAGGATTTCCTGATAAAGTTTTGGTTTGGTCTTCTGTGATTGAAGCAGTTGAAGTAGTATTATCAGCAACTATTGAACAAACAGGAGTAACAGTAAAAGTAACATCGCTAGAAGTCGCAGCACAAGACCCATCTGCAGCAATTGTATATTTAATTGTAACATCAGTATTTGAGTTGATGTTTGCAGGCGTATAAATATTTCCGTTGATTGTTCCACCACCAGAAACGATAGACCAAGTTCCTCCCGTAGGATTTCCTGATAAGGTTTTTGTTTCTCCTTCTGTAATGTCTGCTGTTGAAGTTGTGTTATCAGCAACTATTGAACAAACAGGAGTAACAGTAAAAGTAACATCGCTAGAAGTCGCAGCACAAGATCCATCTGCAGCAATTGTATATTTAATTGTAACATCAGTATTTGAGTTGATGTTTGCAGGTGTGTAAACATTTCCGTTTAAACTTCCACCACCAGAAACGATAGACCAAGTTCCTCCCGTAGGATTTCCTGATAAAGTTTTAGTTTGACCTTCAGTTATTGAAGCCGTTGAAGTTGTGTTATCAGCAACTATTGAACAAACAGGAGTTACAGTAAAAGTAACATCGCTAGAAGTTGCAGCACAAGACCCATCCGCAGCAATTGTATATTTAATTGTAACATCAGTATTTGAGTTGATGTTAGCAGGCGTATAAATATTTCCATTTAAAGTTCCACCACCAGAAACGATAGACCAAGTTCCTCCTGTAGGATTTCCTGATAAAGTTTTAGTTTGGTCTTCTGTAATGTCTGCTGTAGAAGTTGTGTTATCGGCAACTATATTACAAACCGGAGTTACAGTAAAAGTAACATCGCTAGAAGTTGCAGCACAAGAACCATCCGCAGCAATTGTATATTTAATTGTAACATCAGTATTTGAGTTGATGTTTGCAGGTGTATAAACATTTCCGTTAATAGTTCCACCACCAGAAACGATTGACCAAGTTCCTCCTGTAGGATTTCCTGATAAAGTTTTTGTTTCTCCTTCAGTAATGTCTGCTGTTGAAGTTGTGTTATCAGCAACTATTGAACAAACCGGAGTAACAGTAAAAGTAACATCGCTAGAAGTTGCAGCACAAGAACCATCCGCAGCAATTGTATATTTAATTGTAACATCAGTATTTGTGTTGATATTTGCAGGCGTATAAATATTTCCGTTGATTGTTCCGCCACCAGAAACGATAGACCAAGTTCCTCCCGTAGGATTTCCTGATAAAGTTTTGGTTTGGTTTTCTGTGATTGAAGTCGTTGAAGTTGTGTTATCAGCAGTAGAACATACTACAGGTGCTGTTAAGGTAGTGTCAAATAAAGCATAATGCATTTGTCCACCTGCATGTATTATTGATTTTCCAATAACTTGTCCTTCAATATTAGATTGATTTACACTTTTATCAATATCAGCAAAAGGAGCAAAAACTGTTCCTTCAACTGTAGAATTTCCATTTATATTTAATTGTGTAGTGTTGTAGAAATTATAAAATATATAAGGTGCGTTCTGAAATCCAACACCAGCTTGATTCCAAACATCCCAATTAAAAGTACCAGCAGCATCAACATTTATAACTAAAACTTTTGATGCACTTGGTTGGTTGTTATAAGTAAAAACATCAACATTGTTTAAATCTGTACCCGTTATATTTAAATAATTGATTCCATTTTGTAAATTAATTTTTACTTGATTTGGAAGATTTGTATTTGAAATAGTTTGTCCGTTAGGATTTGTTAATTGCGCATTATTTGTATTCTGAGAAATACCTGTAGAAGAAGCTCTCATTGTTTGAAATGCTGATGCAAAATCAATTAAACTACCTTCTATAACAGGATTATTGGTAGCACTTACACCTAAGTTTTGTGCATTTGTTTGAAGTTGAATTTTTGAAGAAGAATTATAATTATTCCCATCAGTAATTCTAATGTTTGAATAAGCTCCGTTTTGATCTTGGTACCAAACTGTAGAACCTGTACCATCTCCTATCTTTACATAACGGTTAGAATTAACACTAATATTTCCACTACTGCTAGAATTATAATCTATTTTCCCCCCAACTAAAAGACCTATTAAAGTACCATTGGTTGAAAAAGTTCCAACATTATGAATGTTCACGTTATAATTTCCTTTAATTGTCAAATCACCTCCTATAGCAACTCCTCCTTCGGATTCATTTGTTTTTAAAGTAGCGTTGTTTTCAACAAAAACATTGAAACCTTGAGCGGGAGATGTTGGGCTTTGTGAGAATACTGTATTTGCAAACAGCAATACCGCGGTTAATAAAAAAGTAATTTTACGCATCATAGTTATTAATTTAATGATTAATTTATATACCCAATCTATTACAAAAATATTCTCATTTCTGTAATAGTTGTTTTTCTTTCGTTAGAAAGCAATTTTATTTAGATGAAACAAGCTTTAGACTTGTTAAACCTATTGTATATTTTAAATAATTTGGGGATATTACTAAGCTTAGAACTGACGCTTATTTTAATAAACGGTGGCAAATGTACTTGTTTTTTATTAAAAAGAAAATATTTTAAGACTTAAAAAATACTTATATTTTATTAAATATTTTTAAACATAAAAAGCGGAACTATTTTAGGTTCCACTTTTTGATATAAATTATCTAAATATAATTTTAGAAGTTCCGTAATTGGTTTGTTTGCTGTTTACTTTTAAGAACAACATTCCTGGTTTTACCTTTACGTTAAAAGAAATTTCGTTTTTACCATTTAATAATTCAACAGGAGCAGTGTAGATTTCTTTACCAGTAACATCATATAAAGAAACTGTTGCATTTGTATCAACTTTACTATATAGTAACACATTTACATTTCCTTGAGAAGGATTAGGATATGCCATAAAGTTATTCTCAAAAGTTTCAATTTTAGCAATCGTTTGTTCTTCAACCGCAGTTTTAGTGAATTTTACATCAGAAATTGTTAAATCTAATTCTTTTGTATTTGCTTCTACAGGTAAAAACGTAAAGGTAAGCGTTGTTAAATCGTCTGCTGTAATATTTTCTGATGTTCCTATAGATGTAAATGCATCAAAAGGCACATAATAGGTTTGCTCTTCTTCTGATAAATCTACCATAATTCTGTATTGAGCTTTCCAGTTTTCAATAGAAGATTTTACCAAACCTAACTCCATTAAACCAGATCCTTTTGCAGTAAAAGAAAGATATTTATAAGCTGTATAATCTGCAGGAATATTTCCAGGTAATAATGATTTATAGATTCCTAAATAATCATATTCACTAACTGCTTTAATTTTAATGTTTCTGTTGATTGCAAGTTCGTCATCATTATATTCTCTATCAAAATCATTAGAAACAAAGTACTCTGTAATTTCTGTGTATTTAGAATCAAAATCTAAACCCCAGTTACCATCTGCATGATAAAAAGCATCTTGAATTTCGCCATCCACTTTAACAAGGCCATCATATTCATAACCATCAGCAATATCAATTTTTAAAATTTGTTCAGTTTCTGAGTTTACTGGGTTATATCTATGTTTTAAATTGTTGGCAGTTTCAGAATAGATTTCCTCCATTGTAATTTCTATGTTTTGTGCTTTTTTGATACTTCTTAATGTAATTAATAAATTAGATTTTTCTCTGTCAATTTTAGCAGCATAGGTTTTAGGAACTTTTTGAGTTTCTGTTTGAATAACCGGAATGTAAGATTTTAAGTTCGCTAAAATATCAGTTACTAATTTTTGAGTATCTGTAGGGTTTGTAGACCAAACTTGAAAGTTATATACATCATTAAATTTTGTGTAGTTATTTACATACCAATTTGTTTGAATGGTATAATTTGTGTCGTTATTATTTTTTGCAGTAGCAAATGAAATTGCATATTCAATAACTCCATTTCTTTGTTTGATGCCTTGCATTAAAAAGTTGTATCCGTCTAATTTTACAGCTTGAACACTTAGTATTTCTGCACCTTTTAAACGGTCGCAAGAAGCTTTTGTGTGGTTGTACACTTTATCTGAAGTTTTAACACCTAAAACTACACCTTTCGTATTTCCGTCAATAGAGAAATCTACAGAAAGAACTTCATCAGCTATTGTGTAATCTAAAATATCGGTTGGAGAAGTAACATGAGAAACATTACCTGCAATTAATTCTGTAGGAAACATATCTAAAATTGTTTGTCCTTTACCTTGATACGGTTGTGCGCTTTTTAATTTTGTTTTATTATAAATAATGTCATCAGATTTTACAAAAATTGTAGGCTCACTTTTCTTTTTTCTGTTTACATATCTTTTTGTAACAGCATCTCCTAGGCTTTCACTTTCTAAACCGCCACTATTTCCTGTAGTAACTTCGTTAGAACTAATTGTTATAGCAATTGTTGACATGCTAGAACATCCGTTTTTAATTGCGGTTACTGTTACATTATAAGTTCCTGCTTGTGTAAAAGTAAAACTAACTGTTGCTTGATCTTGAAATAAATTAGAACCTTCGCTAGCTAATTCCCAATAGAATTCAGAAAATTCTGTACTATTGGTTAAAGTTAATTCTTTGGTAACAGAACCGTTTGATGAATTTTTAGTAGTTTCTGTAATAATAGGATCTGTATTAGCTAAAACCTCTATTTGTTTTGTAGTTGTATTAGAACCAGAAGTATTTGTAGCTGTTAGTATTACAGTATAAGTACCAGAATTAACATAGGTTTTTGTAGGATTCATTTCTGTTGATGTTGATCCGTCTCCAAAATTCCAAATATAAGTTATAGGATTTGTTGGTTGTATAGTTCCGCCAGTGTTAGAGTTATTTGTAAATTGATATTCATTGCCAACTAAACATTGAGGATCTACATTTAAAGAAAAATCTGCAGTAGGAGCAACGCTAGAAGTTGTACAGCTTTTTATTGTTGGAATAAATTTTACACAATGAATAACTCCACCATCATGATTAAAAGATTTTCCAATAACTTGTCCGTAAATATCTGCTTTATTAACTGTTTTATTGATATCAGCAAGTGGCGAAAAAAGAGTTCCTTTTATTTCATTAGCGCCTAAAATATTTAATTCTGTAGTATTATAGAAGTTATATAATATATAATAACTTTCATTTAATCCAATATTTAATTGATTCCAAACATCCCAATTAAAAGTACCAGATGCATCAACATTAATGATTAAATATTGAGTTGCACTTGGTGGTTGATTAAAAGTAAAAGTAGTTACATTGTTTAAATCAGAGCCATTTATGTTTAAATAGTTAGCGCCATTTTGTAGGTTAATTTTTACTGTTGATGGTAGGTTTGTGTTGTTTATAGGTTGGTTGCTGTTATCTGTTAAAGTAATGTTGCTAGAACAATTAGACATGCTAGTAGAAGAGCTTTTCATAGTTTCAAAAGCACTAGTAAAATCTATTAAATTACTCTCAAAAATAGGATTATTGCTAGAAGATACATTTAAAGCAGTAGAATTTGTAGAAAGCTGAATTCTTGAAGATGAATTATAATTAGCATCTGGTGTAATTCTAATATTAGCAGGAGCGTTTAACTCATCAAAATACCAAGAAGCATTCCCGTTTGTATTTCCTATTTTAGTATAATAAGAAGGATCAACGACTGTTAAAATTCCATTAGGGTTTGTAGTTCCTGTTGGGCAAGTTCCAGTTACTGTTTTTGTAACTTCAAAATTATCTAATAAGTTTCCGTAAGAAAGATTGTTGTTCGGTTTGCTAGATATTGCTTGAAATACAAAGTAAGCTTTGTTGTCTCCTGCTGGCACTGTATAAGTTCCAGTATATTGTTTCCAAGCATTTTTGCCAGTTTTCATTACAGCTTTTGTAGTTGCAGATGCTACAGTGCTACCAATTTTAACATCAGCTACATCTACGCCATCTCTTCCTCTGTGCCAAACAGACCAAGTTAAAACAGAGCCTGGTTCTGCACATATAACTTGATATAAAGCAGCTCTTTGTGTTGCATTTATTTCAGCATGAAATCCACCATTTTGAGAAGCTTTTCCTAAAAATCCTGATTTCCAGATTTCTATTTTTTCATCAGTAGACGTTGTTCTCCAGCCATCAACATTATTTTGATCAAATTGTTTCCAAGTAGTAACGGTATTGTTGCTTTCAAAACTTCCGTTGTGTATTATTGTAGGATCTCCGCAATCGCAATCTTCATCGGTTGTGTTTATTGTAGTATTAAGTGGGTAATTTACATTTCCGTTTACTAAAAGTCCTATTTTTGTTGTGGTTGATGAGCCATTAGTAGTAAAATCACCACAAGTATCAGAACCAATTCTGTAATCACCTTTAATAGTTAAATTTTCTCCAACTGCAACAGTTCCTTTAGTTTCATCAGTTTTTACAGTTAAATCCTTTTGAACAAATACATTAAATCCTTGAGTAGGAGATATTGGGCTGTAAGGAACATCACAAATAGAAGATACTATATTGTTATTTAAACTGCTACCAATTGTTTGACCAACTGTTGATGCAACTAATGGAACACCATTAGCATCTACGCCACCAGTTAATTGATTGTTGTTAGTTGTAACAGTAAAGTTGCTTCCGCCTTCTAAAGCATCAGGACATCCATCATTATCAGAATCTGTATCTAAATGATTTGGAATATTATCATTATCTGTATCTAAAACAAAAGGGTAGCTACATAAATCATTTATTAATCTTATTTTTTGACTATTTCTTTGTCCTCCTGTAGAAGCAGTAAACCCAAAATGAACTTTAGATTCGTTGTTAAAAATATTAGAAACTAAATCGTCTGTGTAATTTGCGATTACATTTCCATTAAAAGAGTAACTTAATGTTTTAGAACTTGCATCCCAACTGAAATCTATAGGATACCAATTTCCATCTTCAATATTCCCTAAATCAGTCATTGTTGTAAGTCCGGCCCAAGTACTTGTTTTTTTTATTTGAGTGTGGTCGTTAGTTATGTCGTCTTGGTTTTGGTAAGTGTCAAATTCTATCGAAATTCCGTTTTTAATATGCCAAGCTCCAATTCCTTGACCAGTAATTCCAACAGTATTTATGCCATCAGGATCATTATGAAAAACAATTGCGATTCCGTCTGCGCCAATATCTTTTGTACCTAAATTAATTTCGATTGAAAAATTAAAATCATAATTGAAGTCAATTTTTCCATAAGACATTGCAGATCCTGCTTGAGTTTGTAAATCTGGAGTAAGTTCAATTTCATTAGAATTCATAAATGAAGCGGTACCTGCGATAGAAAATAAGCTGCTTAAACTAGATGTAGCATTTAAGTTATTCTCATCACAATCTAAAATACCATCATTATCATCATCTAAATCACAAATATCAGAAATGCCATCGTTGTCTGAATCTAGATTACCAGAAGCTACAGCATCGCAAGGGTCAATTACTGTAGTTGATGTAGGTAAAACTTTGTTGTCATTTTTAACAGCATTATTTGTGTTGTTTGCAATTGCTATTTGTGCAAATAATAAGGTAAATACAGTAATTAAAATGGTTTTGAATGTTTTCATAACTGGTAATTTAAATGATCATTAAACTGATCTATACCGTAAAATTAAGATTATGATATTGACTTTTTAGCTCATCTTAGGTAAATGGCTTTTTTCTTTCGATGAAAGGTTGCTTGTTGTGCTTTAAGCGATTAAAGTTATTTATGGCTTTTATTAAAAGAAGTCTAGTAGTGTAAGTGTTTAAGAAAAAAACTTTTTTAAGTATCGATTTTGTGATTAATTCATAGAAAAAAGAATGAGGCTAAAAACCTCATTCTTATTGATCAAACTAACTAATTAACTAACTAAACTATTTTTAAGGTTTTTTTAATATCGAAAGATTATAAGCCTTATTTTTTTTTGAATGAATCTGAATGTATAGAAGGATGCTCTTATACAAATTTTATAGATTTATTTTTTGATTATGTTTTTTAAAGATATAGATTTCTTCCTTTGTTTTAAATAGAAGAGCAATTAACGTCTATTGAAGTTGTATGAGTTACATTAGAATTGGTATAAATATTGAACTCTTTTTTAGAAATTGATGGGTTGAAACTGTATGCTGTTTTTATAAAAAGTATGATAATAGCAATAGAGAAAAAAATCTTTTTTTGAGTGTTCATAATGTTGGGGGTTACAATGATTTTATAAATTTATAATAAAAATGTCGAAAACCCAAGTGTTTTTAGGTTTTTAGCATTTTTTTAATACTTGAGCAATAAAATTATTAAACAAAAAGAGACTTTTATTGATTTAAGCTTCGGCTTTTTTTAATTTAAAGATCGATAAAGCTATAAAAGTAATAAGACCATTTAAAATTAATAACGCAAAACCAAAATCGAAATTTAAATAGTGTAAACATAAGTAACTTACTAAATATGTTAAAAAAGGAGATGTTATACAGATAAAAGGTACAGCTTTGTCTTTAATTTTCAATTTTGTAAATAAACCAAAAGCATACAGCCCTAATAAGGGGCCGTAGGTGTAATTTGCAAATGTGAATATTTTGGCAATAACGCTTGCATCAGCAATAAAGTATTTGAAAATTAAAATGGTGCCTATTAATATAAATGAAAATAATATGTGAATTTTCTTTCTAATTTTTTCTTGATCTGCTTCTTTTTTCTTTTTGTCAATTTCTAAAATATCAATGCTAAAAGAAGTTGTTAAAGCAGTTAAAGCAGAATCTGCACTTGAATATGCAGCAGCAATTAAACCTAATAAAAAGAAAATAGCGGTTGCTAAACCTAGTGTTCCTTTGGTTGCAATAATAGGAAAAAGCTCGTCTTTATGAGCGTCAATTCCGTTTTTTTGAGCGTAATCTGTTAAAAGAATTCCTAGAGCTAAAAAGAAAAAATTAACAATTACGAGCACAATTGTAAACCAAAACATGTTTTTTTGCGCATCTTTTAAGTTTCTACAAGTAAGGTTTTTTTGCATCATATCTTGGTCTAAACCTGTCATTACAATTGATATAAATGCACCTGCTAAAAATTGTTTCCAAAAATAATTTCCTGCATTTACATCATCAAAAAAGAAAGTTTTAGAAAGTTTATTATCTGCAACATAAGAGAAAATATTAGAGATATGTAATTCATTAGAAATTGTATAAATACAAACGCCAACTGCAATTAGCATAAAGAGTGTTTGCAAAGTGTCTGTCCAAACAATGGTTTTAATTCCGCCTTTAAAAGTGTACAGCCAAATTAATAAAATAGTAATTGTAACTGTAGCCCAAAAAGGAATTCCATATTCATCAAACAATAACAATTGTAATACATTTGCTACTAAAAAAAGCCTAAAAGCAGAGCCAATTACTCTAGAAAGTAAAAAGAAACTTGCGCCAGTTTTATAAGAATAGTTTCCAAATCTATCTTGTAAATAGCTGTAAATTGATGTTAAATTCAATCGATAATAGAGTGGAAGTAATACTAAACCAATAACGGCGTAACCCACAACATACCCCAAAACCATTTGCATATAACTCATGCTTTGCGCTTCTACCCAACCAGGAACGGAAATAAAAGTTACGCCAGAAAGCGATGCGCCAATCATACCAAAAGCTACTAAATACCAAGGAGAAGAATTGTTTGCTTTAAAAAAAGTTTTGTTGTTTGCTGATTTTCCTGTGATAAAAGAAATTAAAATTAATACAGAAAAATAAGCTACAATTAAGAGGATTATATGAATTGGTTGCATAGTTAAATATGAGTGTTCAATTAAGAAATACGAATATAGAATTTTTTAGAGTTCATAGAATGGAAATTATTAAAAGAAAATTTAGGAAGAATTAAAAAGTAGAATTTAGGTTTATTTTTATTAGTTATAATTTATGATTCATAATTGATAATTTGTAATTTTGCACGCTATGGATTTTTCATCAAAAATATTAGAAAATGCAGTAAATGAGGTTTCGCGTTTACCAGGAATAGGAAAACGTACAGCTTTGCGTTTGGTTTTGCATTTATTAAAACAGCCAAAAGAAAATACTAAATATTTATCTGAAGCTCTTTTGCATTTAAGAAATGATGTAAAAAATTGCGAAAAATGTTTTAATATTTCTGATACTGTTTTGTGTGATATTTGTAGTAGCCCAAAAAGAAACCCAGAAATTGTTTGTGTTGTTGAAGATATTAGAGATGTAATGGCTATAGAAAGCACATCGCAATTTAATGGATTGTATCATGTTTTAGGTGGTAAAATTTCGCCAATTGAAGGCATTGGCCCTCAAAATTTAGAGATAGATTCTTTAATTGAAAAAGTTTCTTCTGGTGAAATTAAAGAACTTATTTTTGCTTTAAGTTCTACAATGGAAGGTGATACAACCAATTTTTATATTTATAAACAAATAGAAAAATTCGAAATTACTACAAGTACAATTGCACGTGGAATTGCTGTTGGTGACGAATTAGAATTCGCAGATGAAGTTACTTTAGGGAGATCTATTATAAATAGAATTCCTTTTGAACAAAGTATAAGGAGCTAGCTTTTAGTCTTCGGTCTTTAGTTTATAGTTTTCTGAATACTGCAATTGAATACTGCTACTGTAAACTGAAAAATTATTCACGATCTAAAACCTCTTTCTCTGCTTTTTCCCAAGAATTTTTTTCTCTAATTTTTTTGTAGAGTTTAATTCCTAGCATTAGTAAAACTCCAAAAAGTATAATTCCTACAACTCCCCAAATCCAGTTAATGGCACTTTTTAGTGTTACTAAAAAAACAACTGCAAAAAGAATTATTGTTGCAACTTCGTTCCAGATTCTTAGTTTAAATGCAGAATATTTAATGATGTTGTTTTGTAGTTGGCTGTAAATTCGATGACAAGAATAATGATAAAAATATAAGGCTAAAATGAACGTTAATTTTACATGCATCCAAGGCATTTCTAAATAATAAGGATTTTTAACTAGCATCCAAATGCCAAAAATACTAGCTAAGATTGCAGAAGGCCAAGTAATAATATACCACAACCTTTTGCTCATTAATTTATACTGAGTTTGTAAAATTTCTTTTGCGGGTTCAGGTTTTTTCTCAGCTTCTATATGATAAATAAACAATCGAATTATATAGAACAAACCTGCAAACCAAGTTACTACAAAAATTATGTGTAATGCTTTTATGTATAAAAAATCCATAAGTTTTAAATTGAGTTTTAGCGTTTGTAATTCGTTTATAAATAAGCTTAGCCCTGATTGAAATGGCATCCTTTTTATGCTGAACTGGTTTTAATATCTGTTACAAATAATAAATTACTTTTAAATTTAGTAAGATGCTGAAATATATTTAGCATAAAAAGATACAATGAAAAGCAGGAAATAGCTTCTTATAATTTTACTTGTTTTTCCAATCATTAATCCATTTAACTACAACATCTACCCAATCGTCATTGTCATTCATACAAGGAATATGTTTGTAATCTGTACCTCCAAATTTTAAAAATTCATCTTTTCCTTCCATGGCAATTTCCTCTAAAGTTTCTAGACAATCTGCCACAAAAGCGGGGGTAATAACGGCTAATTTTTTCTTGCCTTCGGATGGGAATTTCTCCAATTCGAAATCAGTATAAGGTTTTAGCCAAGGATCTTTTAATAAACGAGATTGAAACGAATTGCTATACGTGCCTTTTTTTAATTGTAAGGTTTTTGCGATTTCTTTGGTGGTTTCAAAACATTGATGTCTGTAGCAAGTGTGATGTGCAACAGAGTTTCTCTCACAACAAGAACCATCAATTTTACAATGACTTTTTGTAACATCAGATTTTAAAATATGACGCTCTGGAATTCCGTGATAAGAAAACAAAATATGATCGTAATCAAAGCCTTTTAAATGATTAGCAATATTGTTGCTCATTGCTTTTATATAATCTGGTTCATTATAAAAAGGAGGTAATGTGTCTAATTTTATATTCGGATATTTTTCTGCAATAATCTCTTCTGCTTTTGTAACAACAGTTTCGTAAGAAGACATTGCATAATGCGGATACATTGGTGCTAAAAAGATTTCTGTTACTCCTTTATCTGCTAATTCTTTAATTCCGTTTTCCATGGTCATAGAACCATAACGCATTGCTAAAGCTACAGGAATATCAACTTTTTTAATTAATTTTTTTGTAAATCTTTCTGATATTACAACCAAAGGAGAACCTTCTTTCCACCATATTTTTTTATAAGCAGCGCCAGATTTTTTAGGACGCGTTTTTAAAATAATTCCGTTTATTAGTAACCAACGTTTCCAATAAGGAATATCAATTACGCGTTCGTCCATTAAAAATTCGCCTAGATATTTTTTAACATCTTTTGTTTCTGTAGAATCTGGTGATCCTAAATTGTTTAGTAATATTCCTTTCATTTACTTAAGGTTTCAAAGTTTCAAAGTTTTTTAAAGTTGAAAACAATGAGTTTTTATTTTTAATTTATTTTTTAGTTTTGCTAACTGCTAACTGCTAACTGCTAACTGCTAACTGCTAACTGCTAACTGATTCGTAACTTCATACAGAGTAATTGCCAAACTATGAATTACGTTCATGCTAGAATTTCTGCCAAACATTGGTATTGAAATTGTGTAATCTACCAAGTTGATATTTTCAATTCCGTTTCTTTCGCTGCCCAAAAGTAAAACGATTTTTTCATGATTTTTAAAATTAAAATCTTGAATATTGATACTTTTATCAGTAATTTCTATGCCAATAATTGTGTTTCCTTCTGCTTTTAATTTGTTAATAACAGTTGTAAAATCAGTATAATAATCATGTTCAATTTGATTGATTGTATTTCTAGCTGTATTAATAACTTTTCTGTTTTCTAAGGAAGGAGAGCTCTCATGGAAATATATTTTTTGGATTCCAAAATTTTCCGAAATTCTAAAACACATTCCAATGTTTTCTGGAGTTCTAATAGCATCACAAACAATTGTTATAGGGAATTGTTGCTGCTTATTTTCTATGTCGTTATGTGTTAATTGTATCACTTTATTTTATTTTCAAAGTTTGTCAGTTCGAGTGAGTTTTTTTAAGAATTTTGTGTCGAGAACTTTTACTGTAAATTATTTTTTATTTTTGTTAATTGCTTATTGATTCAAACCCATTACATATTTTTTGGGCGTTGTTCCAAATTTCTTCTTAAATGCTGCAATAAAATGACTTGCAGTACTATAGCCAATTTGTGTGCCAACTTCATTTACATTAAATTGATTACTTTCTAGCAATCTTCTTGCATGTTCCATTTTATAATCTAACAAAAAACTAAATACAGTGTCGCCATAAATTTGTTTAAAACCTTCTTTTAATTTTTTGATATTTAAACCAATTTCATTTGCTAATTCTTGTAAACTTGGCGGTTCTGCCATTCTAGAAATAATTATTTCTTTTGCTCTTCTAATTTTTAAAACATTTTCTTCATCTACTAAAAACGGGCAATACTCTCCATCTGCAGTTTCATCTTTTTGAAAATGTAAACTCAGTAATTCGTATACTTTTCCTTTTACATATAATTCTCGAATAGAACTATTAATGTTAGAGTTGATGATTTGTTGTAAAACAATAGATTCTGTTGTTTTTATTTCTTTATCATCGTAATATTTTTTGTTACTATTTTCACTACTTAAAAATGGAATATATCCAGATTCTTTAGAGAATAATGCATGGAATTTTTCAATAGAAATTAATAATGAAATTAAGGTTGTTTTTGGTTGAATCTCTAAATTAATAGGTAAAATTCTCTGCGGATTATATAAAAGTATAGATCTGTTGTCTAAAACATCAAAAGAATATGCGCCATTATTAAAAAGAAATTTAGAATTACCACGCAAACAAAAGTGAATTTGTATAAAGGTGCTATTTATTTCTCTTTCAAAACATTGAATTTCGTTGCTTTCGTTCTGAAAATGAAGTATATAAAAACCTTTTTCTAAATTAATTTCTTCAAAAGAACTTTCGCCGACATTTTCAATCATATTTTTAGTTTTAGAGCTATTTAGAATCATTCTATATAAAATTGAATTATAGCCTTAATTCCCTTGCAAAAGTAGCGGTTTCTTTAATTTTAATGTGTTAAAATATCATAAAAATCTGTTATCGTTATAAAAAGTACTTTTAGCGACATTTTTTTATTAATGAAGTTTCTACTTTTGCGTAACTTTTACAAATTTATGTTAGAAGATAGGCAAGAGCACTTTTACAATATTGGGGTTAGTTATAAAAAAGCAGACGCTAAAACGCGTGGTAAATTTTCTTTATCAAAAGAGAATCAAATTGCTTTGTTAGAACTTTCTAAAGAAAAAGGATACACAGGTGTATTTATTTTATCTACATGCAACAGAACAGAAATATCTGGTTTTGCAGAGCGTCCTTGTCAATTAATTGAACTTTTATGTGAGTTTTCAGAAGGTACAATTCAAGAATTTTCGCAAGTATCAAATGTTTATAAAGACAATGATGCTATTAAACACTTATTTAGAATTGGTACTGGTTTAGAAAGTCAAATTTTAGGTGATTATGAAATTGTTGGTCAATTAAAGCAATCTTTAAAATTGGCAAAATCTGTAAAAACTACAAATGCATATTTAGAAAGGTTAATAAATAGTGTTTTACAAGCGAGTAAACGCATAAAAAATGAAACCAAATTAAGTTCAGGAACTACTTCTGTTTCTTATGCTGCCGTGCAATATATTATCAAAAACTTGCCAGATTATAACTCTAAAAACATTTTGGTTTTTGGGCTTGGTAAAATGGGTAAACATACTTGTAAAAACTTGGCAGAATATACCCAAAATAAATCGGTTTGTTTAATAAATAGAACAGAAGAAAAGGCCGCAGAGTTTGTAAAAGAACATGCTTCTATTAGAAAATCTACGATAGGTAATTTATCAGAAGAAATAAAAAAAGCAGATGTTTTAATTGTTTCTACTGGTTCTGATAAACCTACAATTACAAAAAAACACATATCAGAAAATAAAGAATTACTAATTTTAGATTTATCTATGCCAGAAAATGTTTCTAAAGAAGTTGCTGATTTTAAAGGTGTTTCTTTAGTAAATGTTGATGAGCTTTCTAAAATTACTGATGAAACTTTGACTATTCGTTTGCAAGAAGTTCCGTTAGCAGAAAGTATTATAGTATCGCATAAAAAAGAATTTAAAAGATGGTTAAATCATAGAAGTTTTACACCTACAATTGCCGCTTTAAAGGTTTCTTTAGAGAATATTAAAAATGATGAAATAAATTTTCAGAAAAAGAAAATAGATAATTTTGATGAAAATCAAGCAGAAATATTAACTTCACGCATCATTCAAAAAATTACAACTCAGTTTGTGAAACATTTAAAAGATGATGAAACTTCTGTATCAGAAAGTATTCAAATCATCAATAAAGTGTTTCATCACAAATAAAAAACACATGCAAAAAATTATAAGAATTGGTACGCGAGATAGTAAATTAGCTCTTTGGCAAGCAAATAAAGTACGTAAAGAGTTAGAGGCTTTAGGTTATCAATCGGTAATTGTTCCTATTAAATCTACAGGAGATCTTATTCAAGATAAACCTTTGTACGAATTAGGAATTACAGGTGTCTTTACTAAAAATTTAGATATTGCTATGCTAAATGGCGAGATTGATGTTGCTGTACATTCGTTAAAAGATGTACCTACAGTTTTGCCAGAAGGGATAATTCAAATTGCTGTTTTAAAACGTGCAAATTATACAGATTTATTGGTTTTAAAAGATACTGAAGAGTTTTTTGGACAACCAAACGGTGTTATTGCAACAGGAAGTTTGCGAAGAAAAGCACAGTGGTTAAACCGATATCCAACCCATAAAGTAGAAGATTTAAGAGGAAATGTAATTACACGTTTAGATAAGTTACATAATAGTGAAACTTGGAATGGTGCAGTTTTTGCGGCAGCAGGATTAGAAAGATTAGGTATTAGAGATAAAGGCGCAATACCTTTAACTTGGATGATTCCAGCTCCTGCACAAGGAACAATTATGGTTGCTTGTTTAGAAAATGATGATTATGTAAAAGACGCCTGCGAACAAATAAATCATTATGAAACCAAAGTTTGTGTTGGTATAGAACGCGAGTTTTTAAGACTTTTAGAAGGTGGTTGTACTGCGCCAATTGGTGCTTTAGCTTATATTGATGAAAAAACGCAAGAAGTTAATTTTAAAGGAATCTTACTTAAAAAAGATGGTTCTAGAAAAATTACTGTAAATCAAAATGTAAAATTGGGAAGCCATAAGTTTTTGGCGAAAGATTGTGCAGATTACGTAATTAATAGAGGTGGTAAAGAGTTAATGTTAGAGGATAATGAAGTTTCTAAAAAACTACAACATATATATTCTACCAAAAAATTATCTAAAGCTCAGAAAGAAATATTATCTCCAGAAATAGGTGTTCAAGATAGTGATTTTATTAAAATTCGTTTTAATAGAATTCCTCCCAAAGTGATGAAATCAGAAATTGAAAATGTAGTTATTACAAGTCAAAATGGTGTAGAAGCAATATTGAATTCTTTTACAAAGGATGAAATAAAATTTAAGAGTATTTATTGTGTTGGTAGAAGAACAAAAAAACTGATTGAAAACAGAATTGGTAAAGTTGCTCATGTAACAAAAAATGCGAAAAAATTAGGAGAATATCTGTCAAAAGAATTGATAAACAAAGAAGTAACTTATTTTTGTAGTAACTTAAGGTTAGATATTTTACCAGCATATTTACAGCTTCATAATATCGTAGTTAACGAAGTTGAGGCTTATAAAACGATGTTAAGCCCAGTAGAGATTGATAAAGAAGTTCCTGGAGTACTATTTTATAGCCCTTCTGGAATAGAAAGTTATTTAGAAAAAAATAGCACAGATAAAGTAGCTTTTTGTATTGGAGAAACCACTGCAAAAGAAGCAAGAAAACATTTTGAAAAAGTAGAAGTTGCTCATTTACCAAGTGTAGAAAGTGCTCTAGAGTTGGTGAATTCGTATTTTACAAAATAATACAGTACATATCCTCGAGCGCAGTCGAGAGGTTTTATAAATTAGGTTTTAACTGCGCTCGACCTGACATAAACTAGAATTTATGTTTCGTACAAGAAGACTTAGAAAATCAGAAGGAATAAGAAGATTAGTAAGAGAAACTAAACTTTCTGTTGATGATTTTATATACCCACTTTTTATAGAAGAAGGAGAAAATATTGAAACTGAAATTGTTTCCATGCCAGGAATTAAACGTTTTTCTTTGGATAGAATTTCTAAAGAATTAGATGAGGTAGTTTCTTTAAATATTCCCGCAGTTTTATTATTCGGAATTCCATCAAATAAAGATGATGAAGGAACAGAAACTTGGAATGATAACGGAATAATGCAACAAGCAATTCGTTTTATCAAGAAAAACTACCCAAGTTTATATGTAATTACTGATGTATGTTTTTGCGAATATACTTCTCACGGACATTGTGGAATTATACACGATAATGATGTTGATAATGATGCAACTTTAGTAAATATTGCCAAACAAACGATTTCTCATGCAAAAGCAGGTGTAGATATGGTTGCACCTTCAGGAATGATGGATGGAACGATTGATATGATGCGTCAAGCATTAGATAATTCAGGTTTTGTGAACTTGCCAATTATGGGGTATTCAGTAAAATATTCATCTGCATTTTATGGTCCTTTTAGAGATGCAGCAGATTCTGCACCAACTTTTGGAGACAGAAGAACTTATCAAATGGATCCTGCAAACAGAGATGAAGGAATGCGTGAAGCCACTTTTGATGATCAAGAAGGAGCAGATATTTTAATGGTAAAACCAGCGTTATCTTATTTGGATATTATTAGAGATTTAAAAAATAATTTTGATAGACCAATTGCTTGTTATAATGTAAGTGGAGAATATGCAATGGTAAAAGCAGCTGCAGAAAAAGGTTGGATCGACGGAGAAAAAGTAATGATGGAAAGTTTACTATCAATGAAAAGAGCAGGAGCAGATATTATTATTACGTATTTTGCAAAGGAAGCGGCAAAAGTTTTGTTGAAAAAATAAAGTCATTACGAGGAAGTATGACGAAGTAATCTCTTAATTAACAGATTGCTTCATCATATTTGCAATGACAGAAAAGCTAAAAAAATGAAATTCAAAAAATCAGAAAAATTATATAAAAAAGGATTAAAAAACCTTGTAGGAGCAGTAAATTCTCCAGTAAGAGCATTTTCTTCAGTTGGTGGAAATCCGTTGTTTATCAAAAAAGCAAAAGGAACTAAAATTACAGATGTTGATGGAAACAAGTATATAGATTTAGTACTTTCTTACGGACCAATGATTTTAGGTCACAGACATAAAAAAGTGCAAAAAGCTGTTGAAAAAGCGTTGAAAAATGGTTATTCTTTTGGAGCATCAACAGAAAACGAAATAAAGTTAGCAAAAATAGTTTGTGATGCTTTTCCTGGAATGGATAAAGTTAGGTTTGTAAATTCTGGAACAGAAGCTGTTTTAAGTGGTATTCGTTTAGCAAGAGCTTTTACAGGTAAAGACAAAATTATAAAATTTGCTGGTTGTTATCATGGGCATCAAGATGCATTATTGGTTGCAGCAGGTTCTGGTTTAGCAACTTTAAGTTTGCCTGGTTCTAAGGGTGTACCTGAAGGAGCGGTAAAAAATACTTTAATTGCTAATTATAATGATTTAGAGAGTGTAAAAAAGCACTTTAAAGAGTATAAAGATATTGCAGCAGTTATTATTGAACCAATAGCAGGAAATATGGGAGTTGTACTACCGGAAGATAATTTCTTAGTTGAATTAAAAAAATATTTAGAATCTAAAGGAGCTTTGTTAATTGCAGATGAAGTAATGACGGGTTTCCGTTCTAAATTTGGAGGAGCTCAAGAATTATTAGGTGTTCAAGCAGATATTACTTGTTTAGGAAAAGTAATTGGTGGTGGATTTCCTGTTGGAGCTTACGGGGCAAGAAACGAAATAATGGAAATGGTTGCACCTTTAGGTGGTATGTATCAAGCAGGAACTTTATCTGGTAACCCTATTGCAATGGCAGCAGGAATTGCGACGCTAACGGAGTTAAAAAAACAGAATCCTTATGAACATTTTGAAGAAATTGCAAGTATTTTAGAAGTATTGTTATTAGAATCGGCTAAAAAACATAAAATTGGTTTGGTTGTAAATAGATTTGGTTCTATGATAAATCCATTCTTTTTAAAAGGAGAAGTAACTAATTTTGTAGAAGCTCAATTATCTGATACTAAAAAGTTTGCAGTTTTCTTTTGGGAAATGATTAATAACGGAGTTTTCTTACCTCCAAGTCAGTTTGAAGCTTGGTTTTTATCATCAGCATTAACTGATAAGGATATTAAAAAAATAGCTACCGCAATTGATAAAGCAATGTTGGCTGTTTCTAAAATGTAAATAATAAACCGTCATTACGAGGAAGAATGACGAAGTAATTTGTTAATTGATAAGCAGATTGCTTCATTACATTCGCAATGACGTAAAAGAATATAATGATAAAAAACGATTTATTTTTAAGAGCATTAAAAGGAGAAACTGTAGATAGGCCGCCAGTTTGGATGATGCGTCAAGCAGGAAGATATTTGCCAGAATTTCAAGAAATCAAAAAGAAATACGATTTTTTTACACGTTGTCAAACTCCAGAATTAGCATCAGAAATTACTGTACAACCTATCAGAAGATACGGAATGGATGCTGCAATTTTGTTTTCAGATATTTTGGTAATTCCACAAGCGATGAATATTGAAGTGGAAATGAAACCAAATTTTGGACCTTATTTACCAAATCCTATTCGTACTCAAAAAGATTTAGATCGTGTAATTGTTCCTGATGTTCATGAAACTTTAGGCTATGTAATGGAAGCGATAAAAGCAACCAAAGAAAAGCTAAATGATGAGGTTCCATTAATAGGTTTTGCAGGTTCACCTTGGACAATTTTGTGCTATTGTGTACAAGGGCAAGGCTCTAAAAACTTTGATAAAGCAAAAGAATTATGTTTTACAAATCCTGTTGTGGCTCACTCTTTATTGCAAAAAATTACAGACACCACAATAGCCTATTTAAAAGCAAAAGTTGAAGCTGGTGTAGATGCAGTTCAGGTTTTTGATTCTTGGGGAGGTATGTTATCGCCAGTAGATTATCAAGAATTTTCTTGGCAATATATTCAGCAAATTATTGATGCTTTAAAAGATGAAACACCAGTAATTGCATTCGGAAAAGGATGTTGGTTTGCTTTAGATAAAATGGCGAAATCTGGCGCTTCTGCGTTGGGTGTAGATTGGACGTGTTCTCCAAGAAATGCTCGTTATTTATCAGGAGGACAAATTACTTTGCAAGGTAATTTCGATCCAACAAGATTATTTTCTCCACCAAAAGTTATCAAAAAAATGGTGCATGAAATGATTAATGAATTTGGTAAAGACAAATTAGTTGTAAATTTAGGTCATGGTATTTTGCCAAACATTCCTTTAGAAAATGCAAAAGCATTTATAGACGCAGTAAAAGAGTATAAAAACTAAGTTTATTTTGAGTAATTTTGATATCTGAAAAGTATCTATAATTTGGGCGTTCCCTAAAAAGGTCGCGCTTTCCGTTGTATCTTTTTGCAGAAAAAGCAAAAAGGATGCCACTTCAATCGCTAACGCAAACCAACGCTAATGATTAAAAATATTATTTTAGGAATTAAAGAATACGCTGGTGCTTTATCGCTAATTTCAAAATTAAAACTTTGGAAATATTTTATAATTCCTGTTTTAATAAGTATTGTAACTGCTATTTTAATTGGTGTAGAAGCGTATGTTTTATCAGATAATATTGGTAGTTATATAGCAAAAGCGTGGGTTTGGGATTCAGGTAAAGAAACTTTTACATCAATTAGCAATTTTATTGGAGGTTTAATAGTCGTAATTATTGGTTTAATCGTTTATAAACACATAATTATGGCATTATCCGCGCCTTTTATGAGCGCAGTTTCAGAAAAAATAGAACATCATTTTTATGGAAATGTTAAACACTTACATAGAAAAACATCTTTTACAGAACAGTTAATTAGAGGAATAAGAATAAATTTAAGAAATTTATTAAAAGAGCTTTTAATTACATTTCCAATTTTACTATTAAAATTTATACCAATAATAAATATATTTTCTACTATTTTATTATTTTTAGTTCAGGCGTATTACGCAGGTTTTGGTAATATGGATTATACTTTAGAGCGTCATTTAGATTATAAAAAAAGTGTAGATTTTGTAGGTAAAAATAAAGGTTATGCAATAGGAAACGGTATTGTTTTTATGTTGTGTTTACTTATTCCAATCATCGGAATTATTATAGTTTTACCACTATCAGTAACAGCTGCGTCAACAAAAACTTTATCGTTATTACATAGCAAACATGAATAAGTTTATGAAAAATAAATTTTACAAATACATAGAAAATTTACAAAATACAATTACTTCTAAATTAGAAGAAGTAGATGGTTTAGCTAAATTTGAAGAAGATATTTGGGAAAGAAAAGAAGGTGGAGGAGGAAGAACTCGTGTTATTGAAAACGGAAATGTTTTTGAAAAAGGTGGTGTAAATATATCTGCTGTTTATGGTGATTTACCAGAAGTTTTAAGAAATCAATTTAAAGTAAAAGAAGGTAATTTTTTTGCTTGTGGATTAAGTTTAGTTTTACATCCAAAGAACCCATTTGTACCAACAGTACATGCAAATTGGCGCTATTTTGAAATGTATGATGAGGCAGGAAACATTGTTAATCAATGGTTTGGTGGAGGTCAAGATTTAACTCCGTATTATTTATTTGATGAAGATGCAACTCATTTTCATACGGTTTGTAAATCGGCTTGTGACAAACATCATCCAGCATTTTATCCGAAGTTTAAAAAAACTTGTGATGAGTATTTTTGGAATTCACATAGAAACGAAGCTCGCGGAATTGGTGGTTTATTCTTTGATTATCAAAAGAAAACTGAAGAATTTTCGATTGAAGATAGATTTAATTTTGTAACAGAAGTTGGTAATAGTTTTTTAGAAAGTTATGTGCCAATTGTAGAAAAGAGAAAAGAAATTGGATTTACAAAAGAACATAAAGATTGGCAAGAAATTAGAAGAGGTCGTTATGTAGAATTTAATTTGGTACATGATCGAGGAACTCTTTTTGGCTTAAAAACAAACGGAAGGATAGAAAGTATTTTAATGAGTTTGCCACCAATTGTGCAATGGAAATACAATCATCATCCAGAAAAAAACTCTGAAGAAGAAAGACTTACACAAATTTTAAAGAGTCCTAAAGAGTGGATTTAAGTTGCATAAAAAAGCAGGAATATAATTCCTGCTTTTTCTATTAATTAATTCAAATATTATTTTTAGTTGTTTCTCATACTCTGACTGTTTTATATTGCAAATTTACATTAGAACTGTATTTTATTATATGATAATAATCATATTGTTTTGTTAAAATATCTTAAAGTATCATCTTTTTTATGGTTGTTATTTTGTGAATATGGTAATTATTGTATTGAGGTGCTAATTTATAGTACTGTAAGTTGAAATTTTATAACTTTATAAATATTGGGTGTTTTAAATTATGCAGAATTATCAGTTACTAAAGAAGAAAAGACTTTTTATTTTTTAAACCAGAATGATTTAGTTTCTTATTAGTGTTAGTTTCTGTATTTTGTTTTATTTTTTATAAAATGATATTTAATATTTTTTAAGGACATAAATAATAACGATATAATAAATGTATTACAAATTCATATTAATCTTTTTTCTTTTTTTTGTATTAAAAGCCAACTCTCAGAACTTAGATTCTATCTTTATTTCAAAAAAAGAAATTTTAAAATCTATTAAAACAGACGATAAAAAGTTGCAGTTTTTATTTGAATGTGGGAATTATTTTTATTCTAAAAATGTTAGTAAATCTGAGTATTTTTTAAGAGAAGCTTTGCTATTATGTAAAGATAAAAATGCTATTATTGAAGGTGATGTTTTGCATAAATTAGGGTTTATAGAGAAGAATAAAGGTAATTTAAGTACCAGTCTTAGGTATTTTAATAGAGCAAAAGATATATTTGAAAAGACAAACGATACAGAACGTTATGCTTCTATTTTTTTTGATATTGGGTATTTGTATCGTTATAAAAATCAAATGAATAAAGAGTTTGAGTTTTACAAAAAAGGTTTAGAGCTTAGTGTAGGACAAGATGAGTTGATATTAGGAAAGGGCTATTTGCATTTAGGTAATTATTACACTAGACTTCAGAAATTAGATTCATCAATTTATTATTATGATAAAGCTCTTGAAGTTTTTAAAAAATTAAACAGAGACGATAGAGTTTATAATGTGTACAATAATATAGCTAATACTTATTATAAGCAAGGTGAGTATAATAAGATAATAAATATTAGAACTCTAGTTTTAAAATTTGCTAAAAAAGAAAGTAATCAACTATTAGTATCAGTTAATTATCATAACATAGCTGCTGCTTATAGTAAAATGAAAGAATATAATAAGGCTTTAAAATATCTAGATTCTGCTATAATGGTTGCTAAAAAAGAAAATTTTAAATTAAGATTATCAAAATCTTATGGTTCTATTGCTAAGATTAATTATGCTATGAAAAATTATAGGGAATCCTATATATATTATCAAAAGTATAAGATTTATTCAGATTCTATTTATGAGTCGCAATTATCTAACACAATTGTAGAAGCAGAGATAGAAAATAAGCTTAAGATAGAAAAGAAAAATTTAGAAATAATAAATCAAAAACAGGCTTTTGATAAGAAGTTGTATTTAATTATAATTATTGTATTCTTTTTATTGAGTATTCCTCTTGTTATTTTACTTTACAGAAATTCAGAAAATAAAAACAAAATAATAGAGGCGAATTTAGAAAAAGAAAAAATTAAAAAAGAAGTTTTATTACAAAAGTTTAAAAGATCTGAAATAGAAATAAAGAATTTAGTGGCAGATAACTCTATGAGATTAGAGTTTTTAAAACAACTTTTATCTCAGCTCAAAAAACAGAGAAAATCAATTAATTCAATTGACGTAAAAAATTATATTAAAGATTTATCTTTTAAAATACAGCAGCAAATAACAACAGATAGTAAATTAACTGTACTTAAGCAGAGGATAAATTCAATTAATGACGGTTTCGATAATATGTTAATTTCTCATTATAAAGATTTAACTAAAACAGAAAGAGAGGTCTGTGCTTTATTGAGATTAAATTTATCTGTTAAAGAAATTGCATCTATTAGAAACTCAAGCTCGGATGCAATAAAAGTTACACGTTATAGAATAAGAAAGAAAATGAATGTGCCAAAAAGTCAAAAGTTAGAGATTTTTATTCAAAATTTATCAGTGTAGTTAATTTTCTCAATAAATTACCGTAAGATATTTAGTAATTATAATGTAACAGTGTTTCTATTGTTAATATGTTTATTTTTAGTTTTTTATGTTTTATTTTGTTACTTATTATTACTTTTTTGTAATTTTTGTTACTTTTTGTTACCCTTTTTTTGTGGAATTAATAGCTTAAATAATTAAGTTTGAGTAAATCTTGAAAATAAAACGATTTCCCCAATCTTTATTGTTCCCCTCCCCCAATTATATATAACGAATAATAAAAGTAGCTTATTACAAGTTGCTTTTATTATTCAAACTTTTTTATAAAGTATAAAAGAAGGTATGTTTTTAATTTTAAGACTTAGTTTACTGAGTAGATTAGAAACAAAGGTTTAGATTTTAGAGGCACTTTTATAATAGTTGCAAATTGTATTGATGTTACAAAAAAATATAAAAGTTAAGTTTTCTTAAAAAGTATTTCAACTATTAAATTATCTTATTTCCAAATTACATTTTTCTTTGTGATTTTTTTATCTATATTATAAATGTAAGATAGTCGTGCTTTTAGTAATATGCGTCTTCCAATTTTATTTCTGGTGTAAATTAATTTAGATTTTCCTAAATGTTTTAACCAGTTTTCTTGAAATAACAAAGCTTCTTTTTTATTGTTCGAAAAGATTTCTGGTATCGCAAAGAAATTATAGATGTTTAATTTTTTTCTGTACCAATTGGTTTTTACTATTAAGTATTTAGAGTTTTCAATAGGTTTTAATATTTCATCTAAAGCATTTGTAAATAATTGACTTTCTAATTTGTTTGCACCTTGTATATTGCAAGAAATATTTCCGTTGCTTAATTTTTCAGTAGAAATAAGTATTTCATTTTTATCTGTAGTTATTAATTTTATAGTAATTAAAGTATCTAAAATAGTCAAAGCCATTTTGTGAATCTTCTTATAAATAAAACCATAACGAATATATAATTTTGTGATTGTAAATATTTTATATCCAAAAGCAAATGCAAAAGCACTTAGTAAAGAAAAGAAGAAAGTAACAATACCTTTATTTAAGATGATGTTTAAATTTTTAAATATAAAATTTGGTAGAAAATAAGAAATACCAATAATTACTTCTATAGATAAGTATTTAACGATATCTTGGTAAAATATTTTTGTCTTAGTGGCTGGTTTATCTTTTTCTTGATTTAATAAAAGGATTTCTTGTGTAATACTTTTACCTATAGAAACCGCTTTGTTCCAATTATTTTTTATCTGATTTCTATTTTTAGCTTTTTTAAAATTATGTTGGTTATATGTTTTAATTGTATCAGAATTTAATTTTGCAGGAATTTGTAATCGCCCAAAACCATTAGTGATAACTACTTTTTCTGAATAGGTAATTCCTAGAAAAGCAGTAAATCTCCTCGATAAAATTTCCAAGTCTTTTCCTCCACTTTTTTCAGATAAGTCTACACAGGCTAGATGCCAAATAATACCAACTTTATTAGGTTTTTTAATATGCATTCTTATTGCTCTTCCTCTCATTTGATTAGAAGTGACAAAAGAACCAACCACAGAAGCAAGAATTAAGGAATTAATAGAAGGCGCGTCCCAACCTTCACCCAATAAAGATTTTGTGCCAATTAATATTTTAATGTCTCCAGATTCAAATAGTTCTGTAATGCTATTCACAATTTGGTTTTTAGAGCTTTTAGAATTGATAATCAAAAACTCATTTTGCGAAGATAAAGGAGTACCAGAATACATGCTTAAAGGTTCTTTTTCTTGTAGTAAGTATAAAATACTTTCATGTATAATTACCAAAGAACCGGTTAAAACTCCAATAGTATTTTTATGCGGAATACATTTTCTTAATTTATGAAATATAGGAAGGATGCCTAATTTATTTATTGCATCAATTTCTGTATTACATGCATTTAAATATTCTTTTCTAATATAATCGGATAAAATTACACAGTGTAAATTAGCTTTTAAATTTATTTGTTCGTGCAGTACAATTTCACAAATACTATTTAGTTTACTTGGGCTAGAAGATAAAGATTTATAAATTGTTTTGTTACCTGTAAGATTAACTTTGTTTTGTTTGTAAGCAGAAATTTTTCTTAACTTTTTTTCTAATTCATGCAGATAACCTTCCTTATTAAAGAGGTTAATTCTATCGGTAACCAATAAGTTTTGCAATAGAATTTCTATCCAATTATTGGTTACTTTAGGAAACTCGATGGTTTCATTTTTGTTAAAACCCAAAACACTCAGTTTTTCTTGATTTATATGTTCTGAAACTTGATTTAGAAAAATTAATATTGCAGAAAAGTATTCTATATTTTGATAAATTTCATCAATGTTATTTTCTGTTTGTTGATAGAAACGATGTTGTTTTAAAAAAGTGATAAAATGTGTGTCAACTAATAATGCATCAATAAAATTAGCAATCTTAATGCGATAATTAACAATAAAATTTATTTCATAATCTAGAGGTTCTGATAAATAAACAAGGTCTTGATGAGGACAAAGATTGTTTTCCTTAATTAAATCGGGTACCATAATTTCATCATCTACTTCGCCACATAAACTAAAATATTTTTTAATTTCAGTATTTGAACTGTCGTAAGGTGGTGTTGCTGTTAAAGCTACTATGGTTTTATGATATTGCTTTTTTAGTTCGTATAAGCACGTCCACCATTCTTTTTTTAAGTGATGTGCCTCGTCTAATGCTAAAACATCTATGTTATGTTCTTCAAAAAAATTAAAATACTCATTTTTATTTTCGAAAGATTTATAAAGAGAATTTAAAGATTGGTATGTAGAAAAAGTAAGGGTTTTTGGTTTTCTTATATCAAAAGAAAAATCTGTAAAAGAATTATTATGAGTAAAAAAAGTTTGCAATCTATTTTCCCATTGATTTCTTACCGTTATAGTAGGAGTTAAAATGAGTGTTTTTTTACCAATTCTTTTTATTAACTCGAGACCTAAAATAGTTTTTCCAGAACCGGGAGGTGCAATTACATGAAAATGATTGTCTTTTATAAACTTATCAAAATTTTTTAAAACTTTTTCCTGATAAGGTCGCCAAGTGAATATGAAGTTTAAATTACTTAAGGGAGAGTTCAATTCGTTTTGTTCTAAATTCAAATATAAAATAAAATTTTAAAACGATTCTTTTTAGCAGATATTATAATATCTTTTTAAAGCGGTTATAAATTGTTTTTTTGTAAAACAAACTGCTGCGTTCATTAGTTAAATTGTATTAATTTTATTAAAATCAATTTTTTATTAAATTAAATTTATTTAGTTTCTGTTTTTGAATAGTTATATTATGAATATTGTAATTTTAAATTAATATTTAATATTTATTTAAGGTTTAAAAGTATTAAGAAATCAACGATTTTTAGTACTTTTGCATTCTGTAAAAACAGATAAAAAATGGCAAGATTTGAATTGAAATTACCTAAAATGGGCGAAAGTGTTGCAGAAGCAACAATTACTTCTTGGTTAAAAGAAGTAGGAGATACCATTGAATTAGATGAAGCAATTGTAGAAATTGCTACAGATAAGGTTGATTCTGAGGTTCCTAGTGAGGTTGAAGGGACTTTAATTGAAATTTTATACCAAAAAGATGCTATTATTTCCGTAGGTGAAACCATTGCAATTATAGAAACAGAAACTTCTGGCGAAACTCCTATAGCTACACAACCCAAAGCTGAAGTGCCTAAAGAAGTTGAAGAAATAGAAAATGCAATTGAAAAAGCTGTTAATGTTGTTTCTACACCAATAGCTAAAACTTCACATTCTGGTAAATTTTATTCTCCTTTAGTTAGAAATATAGCTCAAACAGAAGGTATTTCTATGAAAGAATTAGAAACTATTTCTGGAACAGGAAAAGATGAAAGAGTTACTAAAGAAGATATTTTATCATATATTGAAAATAAAGTAAAATCTCCACAAAACATAGTAGAGCAAGCATCAGAAATAACCAAAGTTGAAGCACCTAAACAAGTAGAAAAAGTTGTAGCTAAAGCAACTCCCGTTTCTGTTAATGGCGAAGATGAAATTATTGAAATGAGTAGAATGGGTAAACTTGTGGCAAAACACATGGTAAACTCTGTTTTAACCTCTGCTCATGTGCAATCATTTATAGAGATTGATGTAACTAATATAGTAAAATGGAGAGAAAAAGTTAAAGATGCATTCTTTAAAAGAGAAGGAGAGAAGCTTACATACACACCAATTTTAATGCAAGCTGTTGCTACTACAATTAAAAAATATCCATTAATAAATATTGCTGTTGATGGCGAAAATATCATTAAAAAGAAAAATATAAATTTAGGAATGGCAGCCGCTTTACCAGACGGAAATTTAATTGTACCTGTTATTAAAAATGCAGATCAGCTAAGTTTAGTTGGTATTACAAAAGCAATAAACGATTTAGCTGTAAGAGCTAGAAATAATGCGTTAAAACCTGATGAAATTCAAGGAGGAACTTATACCGTTACAAATGTTGGTAGTTTTGGTTCTGTTATGGGAACGCCTATTATAAATCAACCACAAGTTGCAATTTTAGCTTTAGGGGCTATTAGAAAAGTTCCTGCAGTAATTGAAACTCTAGAAGGTGATTTTATAGGAATAAGACAAAAAATGTTCGTATCTCATTCTTATGATCATAGAGTAGTAAATGGTGCTTTAGGTGGTATGTTTATTAAAACTCTTAAAGAAATTTTAGAAGCTTGGGATGTAAACCAAGATTTTTAGATTTTCTATAAATATTTTTAAAAAACGCTTGGTAACTCCAAGCGTTTTTTCTTTTTAAACGATTATATTTGTCAATAACAAAAATCAATATTAATTTTAAATCAGAAACATGAAAAAATTGTTAGTTTTATTTCTAGTTGTATCTTCTACAATTAGCTTTGCTCAAGAATCAGTATTATTAAGGTTAAATTATAATAAAGGAGATGTGTATAATGCGCAAATGACAATGTCTCAAGAAATGGGAACAATGATGTCTATGGGGATGAATATAGATATGAATATGAAGATTATTGATGTTACTGATGATACAAATACTAGCGAAATGTCGTTTACAAAAATGACAATGGATATGTTACAAGCTGGAAATGTAATGAGTTTTGATTCTACTAAAAGTGACGACGAATTGGATGAAGCAGGTAAAATGGTAAAAGCTCAAATGTCTCCAATGTTAGCTGCAGTTCTTACAGCTAAAGGAAATAATTTAGGAGAAGTTATAGAAATGAAAGCAGAACCTAATGTTCCAGGAATGGATGATTTTGCTAATCAATCTAATGTTATATATCCTAAAGAAGCAGTAAAAGTTGGTTCTACTTGGACGTATCAAAAAAATCAAAAAGGAATGATTTTAGATTTTGTTTATACTGTAAAATCTATTTTAAAAGATAAAGTTGAACTAGATATTACAGGTAAATCATCAGGAATGGCAACAGGTGATATTACAGGAACAATGAACATTGATAAAGAGTCTGGAGTTCCTTTAAGCTCTGTTATAGACATGAAACTTTCTATGCAAGGTCAAGACTTGATCTCAAAAGTTACAATGACAATGACTAAATTATAAGCATATATTTTATAAAAGAAAAGCCTTGAAATTAATTTTTCAAGGCTTTTTTTATTTTCAAATAAATAATTATTTGAGACTTTTTTTAATATTATTTTCTACTAAATAACCACCAATTCATATCTCTAGTTAATTTATAACCTAGTTTTTTATAAAGTGCAATTGCAGGGTTTCCTTTGTTGGTATGTAAAATAGGGAGTTTTCTCTCCTTTAAAATTTCTTTAGTAGTGTAAGTTACTAATTGTTTAGCATATCCTTTTTTTGTGTACTCTGGATGAGTTACAACACCGCTAACTTCAATAAAATCATCAGTTTGCATTCTTTGTCCAGTTATTGAAACTAATTTGTTATCTTTAAATATTCCATAATATTTACCCATTTCGAACCCTCCCTTTTGATAAAACCCAGGCATTACCAGCCAGATTAATTCATAAATTTCATCAATATATTCTTTGGATAATAAAACAATATTTTCTGTAATTTCTATATCTATTAAATGGTCAAAAACCATTTGGCAACCATTAATTTTCTTCTCTAAAATTACATGATTTGCATCTATTATGGGTACTTGATTTTCTGAAACTAAAAAGAATTTATTGGCAATTTTAGAATACTCATTTAGAGCTTTAGCTGTTTTTTCTTCATCAAAAAAAGCACCAAATATGTTTACATTTGGTCTATAAAATTGAACGCCATCAAACTCAATTAAATACTTTTTGTGGGTTTCATTTAATGAATACCAAACAGGGTTTTTAAGTTTGTCTTCTAAATTTTTCATCAAAAATAGGTGTAAAAAAAAGCTCGCAATTTGCGAGCTTTTTTATATAATATAGTTTAAAAAAAACCTACGCTAGCATTGTAACTGGGTTTTCTATAAACGTTTTTAATGTTTGTAAAAATTGAGCTCCAACAGCGCCATCAACAGTTCTGTGATCGCAAGTTAATGTTAAGTTCATTGTGTTACCAACAACTATTTGTCCGTCTTTAACAACAGGTTTCTGTACAATTGCACCCACAGATAAAATAGCAGAGTTAGGTTGGTTTATAATAGAAGTAAAGTTTTCTATACCAAACATACCTAAATTAGAAACTGTAAAAGTACTACCTTGCATTTCGGTAGGAGCTAATTTTTTGTTTCTTGCTTTACCAGCTAAATCTCTAACACCAGCACCAATTTGAGTTAAACTCAATGCGTCTGTATGTTTTATAACAGGTACTAATAAACCATCATCTACAGCAACAGCAACCCCAACATGAATATGACTATGATAAACTGTATTTGTATCTGTCCATGAAGTATTTACTTGTGGATGTTTTTTCAAAGCCATTGCACATGCTTTAACAACCATATCATTAAACGATACTTTAGTATCAGGAATTGCATTTATAGTTTTTCTAGAAGCCATCGCATTGTCCATATCAACTTCAATATTTAAACTGAAGTCTGGAGCAGTAAATTTAGAGTTACCTAAAGATTTTGCAATTGCTTTACGCATTTGAGAGTTTTTAACCTCTTCAGATTTTTCTTCACCAGCAGCAACAAAACTTACAGCAGGAGCAGCGTTAGATGCAGCAGCTTGAGTTGGTTGTGCAGTAGGCGTGTAATTTTCTACATCTTTTTTAATGATTCTTCCGTTTTCACCAGAACCATTTATATCAGCTAAATTAATTCCTTTATCAGAAGCAATTTTCTTAGCTAAAGGAGATGCAAAAATACGTCCTCCAGAATTATTTGTAGAAGTATTAGTCGTTGCAACAGGTTCTGCAACAGTTTCTACTTTTTTCTCTTCTTTCTTTTCTGATGGAGTAGCTTTTTCTGATGGTTCGCTAGATGATACATTTCCACCATTAGCAACAATTGCAGAAACATCAGTTCCTTCTGGGCCAATAATAGTTAAAAGACTATCAACTGGTACAGTTTCACCTTCTTGAACACCAATAAATAAGATTGTTCCTTCATAGAAACATTCAAATTCCATTGTAGCTTTATCTGTTTCAATTTCAGCTAAAATGTCTCCTTCTTCAACTTTATCACCAACTTTCTTTAACCAAGTAGCTACAGTACCATCTGTCATCGTATCACTTAGACGAGGCATCATAATAACTTGAACGCCTTTAGGAATTTCAACAGCATCCGAATTAGATGTTTCAGCAACAACCTCTTCTTTAACTTCAGCTTTAGTTTCTGTTTCTTCTGATGGAGAATTTCCTTTAACAAAAGCAGAAATATCTTCGCCTTCTTCACCAATAATAGCTAATAAAGTATCTACTGGAGAAGTTTCACCTTCTTGAATTCCTATATATAATAAAGTTCCTTCATGAAAAGATTCAAACTCCATTGTAGCTTTATCTGTTTCAATTTCAGCTAAAATATCGCCTTCTTCAATTTTATCTCCAACATTCTTTAACCATTTTGCCACAACACCTTCTTCCATGGTGTCACTTAATCTCGGCATATTTATTATTGTAGCCATATTTTTAACTTATAAAAGGATAATCTTCTTGTTCATAAACCATATCATACATCTGTTTAGGCTCTGGATATGGAGAGTCTTCTGCGAATTTTTCACATTCTTTCACCATTCTTTTCACCTCTTTATTTATAGCATCAACTTCCTCGTCAGTAGCGTAATTATTTTCTTTAATTACATCTAATACTTGAGTTATTGGGTCTATTTTTTTGTATTCTTCAACTTCGTTTTTAGTTCTATAGTGTTGCGCATCAGACATTGAGTGACCTCTGTATCGATATGTTTTCATCTCTAAGAAAGTTGGTCCATCTCCACGTCTAGCTCTTTGAATTGCTTCGTCTACAGCTTCAGCAACCTTTATAGGATTCATAGCATCTACAGGTCCACAAGGCATTTCATAACCTAAACCAAGTTTCCAAATATCTTCATGGTTAGCAGTTCTGTTTACAGAAGTACCCATTGCATAACCATTATTTTCTACAATAAAAATTACAGGTAATTTCCATAACATTGCCATGTTAAAAGCTTCATGTAAAGAACCTTGCCTTGCAGCTCCATCTCCAAAACATGTTAAAGTTACTGCATCATTTCCTTTATATTTATCAGCGAAAGCTAAACCAGCGCCTAAAGGAATTTGACCACCAACAATTCCGTGACCACCATAAAAACGAAATTCTTTCGAGAAAATATGCATAGAACCTCCCATACCTTTAGAAGTACCAGTTGCTTTACCATATAATTCTGCCATAACACGTTTAGGATCTTCTCCCATACCAATTGGTTGAACGTGATTTCTGTATGCCGTTATCATTTTATCTTTCGATAAATCCATTGCATGCAATGCTCCTGCAAGAATAGCTTCTTGACCATTGTACAAGTGTAAGAATCCTCTTACTTTTTGTTGAATGTAAACTGATGCTAATTTGTCTTCGAACTTACGCCAGAAAAGCATGTCTTTGTACCAATCTAGATAGGTTTGTTTGGTGATTTTTTTCATTCTTAAGGAATTATTGTTTGTTTAATCGTTTAAGCAGTTCTTATACTACACAATACCAAAGACAAAAATAGCTGTTTTTTAAGGAATAAAAAAATTAGAGTTTTTTAAATTAGCGAAAACGATTTCGTTGACTAATTATTTATCTTTAGCAATTACTATTGTTGCTTTAGCATCTGTTGCTAAATTCCATTCATTAGAAGAAATTAACGTACCAGTATCATTAAAAACTTTAAAAGCTGCAGTATTTGGGCCAGAACTTCCTTGATTTAAAGCTGTAAATGCAATTTTGTTAATTCCTATTTCTAAAGGAATATTAAACTTTTGATAACTACTTTTTAATTCTATATTATGTATAACAGGAATGTCGTTTACAAAAATTGTAATTCTATCGCCATCTGGATATTGAAAATCTCTACAAATAATATTTACACTTTTAGAATCTGTTCTAAAACTGCCTAGATCTTGATCTATTTTTGGAATACTATATTGGCCATTTATTTTTTTAAACGATTTTAAGAAATTTTGCTCATTAATTTTTTCTTGGGTAAGAATTCCTTTGTTTTTTAAATCGCTTTTTTTCTGTTTCTCTTTTAACTTTTTATTTTCTTCATCATACACTTTTTTAAAACCATCAGAACCATCTAAGTCTAACGCTTTTGGTTTTGTAGCTTCTTTAGAGTTATTTAAAATAATTGCTTTTATTTTACCTTTTTCTTTGCTGTCATTGTTATTATCTAGTTGTGCAACTAAGGTTGTAGTAGATAAAAAGAAGCAAAATATAAGAAGTAAAACGTTCAAAAATGATTTCATAGATATATAAATTTCTAGCTATTAATTACAAATATAATGCCGATTTTTATTGAAGCTGTTTATAAACTGTTAAAAATTAGTCTTTAATAGGAAAATTAAAATAGGTTTTTGGAAAAGGCTCGTTTCTTAATGTAAAATGCCACCATTCATTATCATAAGGTTTAAAGTTATTGGCTAACATAATTTTACGCAAATAAAACCTGTTTTCTTTTTGATTTTCTGATATGTTTTTATAAAACGGATGAGATTCAACGCCGAAGAAATCAAACGGACTTCCCATATCTAATTCTTTGCCAGTTTTTGCATCAACAATTGTTAAATCGACAGTGCTACCTCTTGTATGACCAGATCTTGATGCAATATAACCGCTATTAAATAATGCTGATTTATGAACTTTTGGATAAAACTGTTGTTTCATTAAAGTGTCGTTTAAAACTTTTGCCCATTTTACAAAATGATTTACAGCTTGTTGTGGTCTATACGCGTCAAAAATTTTGAGACTTAATCCTTTTTTAGCTAAAGTCGATTGTATTTTCTGCAATGCATCAGCAGTTTCTTTGGTTACAATTACACAATTAGCATAATAACCATCTATTTTTTTACCAATAAAATTATTATTACTAAAATATCTTAACTCAGATTTAATAGTAGCATCTACATCAGAAAGATATACAAAACCTTCTGGTAATTTTTGGGCATAAAGAGTAAAACTAATTATAACAGTTAAAAGGAAAAGTAAATTTTTCATGTTTCAAAAATACAAAATTGATTTTATCAATTTATACTAGAAATTTTATTTAATTTTGTAATTTTTATGGAAGAACTTACTTTAACAACCCCAGCCCTTTTATTCTCTGCAATTTCATTGATAATGCTTGCATATACAAATCGTTTTTTAGCTTATGCAGCGGTAATTAGAAGTTTGCATAGTGAATATTTAGAAAGCAAAGACGCTTCTTTGTTAAGACAAATTAAAAATTTAAAATTGCGTTTAAGTTTAACAAAATGGATGCAAATTTTCGGAATTTCTAGTTTGCTTTTTTGTGTGTTATCAATGTTTATAATTTACATTAATTATCATAGAGTTGCAGAATTTGTTTTTGGATTTGCACTTATTTTATTAATCGTTTCTTTAGCTTTATTAATAAAAGAAATACATATTTCTAATGAAGCTTTAAAGCATCATATTGCTGATATTGAAGAGCATTTAGAAAACAAAAATTAAAATTTAGTAGTTATTTCATTTTTAATAATGGATGATTTAATCCGTTAACTTCATTTTTAATGACTTCAAATTTGTCTATATTTTCAAAAAGTTTCGTTAAGTTTTTAAAACCATAACTTCTAGGGTCAAAACTTGGGTCTATTTTTCTGATATTTAAACCTAAAGTTGAAATATGTGCTTTGTCTTCTTCGTTTAAAGAAATATCAAAAGCTTTCATTATTGTTTTCCAATCTTCTTTAGATAGTCTTATATTTGAGGTTATTGATTTTGCTTTTTTGACTGCTTTTTTCTTAGTGTTATCAGTCTCAATAGTGTTTTTTTCATCTTCTTCTTCATCATTTTTTAGGTTTTCAGTAAATGTAAAAACTTCACATGATTTTACAAATGCTGTAGGCGTTTTTTTCTCTCCAATTCCCATTACAAATAAACCTTCTTCTCTAATTCTTTTTGCAAGACCTGTATAATCACTATCACTAGAAACAATACAAAAACCTTCAGTACTTTTTCCGTGTAAAATATCCATAGCATCAATAATTAATGCACCATCAGTAGAGTTTTTACCAGTTGTGTAAGAGAATTTCTGAATAGGAGTAATAGAGTGTTGGTTTATAGTTGCTTTCCAACTATTCATTTGTTGCGATGTCCAATCTCCATAAATTCGCCTTATGGTTGCTTTTCCATATTTAGAAACTTCTTCAATAATTTCTTTTATTAATTTTGGTTGTGCATTGTCTCCGTCAATAAGAACCGAAATATTAAATCTATTTTCCATGATTATTTAATTCGTTTTGCGTGTGTTGTAAATGATAACCCTTGTTGCCCAATTGTAGAACTCATAATTCCCTCAAATAAAGGTTCTGGGCAATTTTTAGGAATTTTCCATTCAAAGATAAAGTTAGAACCCGTTCCGCCAGAAACGTCAACTTCATCAATAATTATTTCTGTAGTTTCCATTGGTGCTAAATATATTGGATAATCAAAATAGGTTCTTACAACTTTTCCATGAGTATCATAATAAACTGCTTTTGTAATATAAATAGAATCTACATCACTCGTGTTTCTTAAACTTGCCATTGCAGTTAAATTATGTGTTTTGTGCTCTGACATGCTGTAGATTTGAGAATAAATAGAAAGGTAAGATTTTCCGTTTTCAAGGGAATCTTTAGTACTAATATCAGCTGTTCTTTTAGTCCAATTTTCAGGATTTACAGAACTTATTTCTTTTTCATTATTACAACTAAAAAGAAGAGTACTTAGAATTATATATAAAAATTTAATTTTCATTTTAGAGTAGTTTATGTAACACGATTTTTTTTACATGCAATAAAGCGAAGTTAATTTTTTTAAAGTTTAGGTGCAAATAAAAGAGATGTAGAAACTTGTTAGATAAAGCTTAAATTTTATTTATTCTGATGTTATAACAAGTTCAATTAAAAAAAGTAAGCGCCATTTTTTACAAAATGACGACTTACCAAGTAAACTAATAAAACCAAGTATTAGTATTTATATTAGAAGTTAGCTTTCTAATAATTTTTTATTCTGTTAAAGGTTGATGATTGTAACTCAACACTCTTTTTAATTTCCATTGATTGTTTTCTAATATCCAAAGATGTGTAAAATCTGCAATACCAACAGTTTTCATTTTGCCATCAATTTTTTGCTGAAAAGTGTGTTTTCCTTTCTGAATTGCGCCATATAATTTGTTGTTATTTTTCATCTCAAAAACTTCTAAAGAAGTATCAACAAGACTTCTTTGATTCATTCCTAGATTCGTACATAGATTGTTTTTTATAACAGCTATAAATTCTTCTTTATTTTGAACACCACCTAAATCATGATAAAATTCAAAGTTTTCTGCAATAATTGGTTCAAATTTTTCAATATCACAATTGTTAAATGAGCTTGCAAAAAGAATACTGTCTTTTGATTTTAAAGTTTTAAATAAATCAGAATTTTTATCAACTTGAGCAGAAGTCATCAAACTATAAAGGAATAATGCAATTGCAAAAAGTGTTTTTAAAATTATTGATTCTCTAAAAGGTGTTAAAAATGAATTCATGTTTGATTGCTTTTAATTGATTTTTAGTTGAAATTATTCAGCAGAAATACTTCCTCCAGAAGTCGATTTTTTATCAACCTTTTTTGGATTTCCTTTAAAATCTATATCTCCACCACTTGTAGCTTTTGCATCTAATTTTTCTGATACAAAAAGGTTAATATCTGCGCCACTTGTAACTTTTGCTATAACATTTTTGCTTTTTAATTCGTATGCATCAATAGATGCACCACTTGTTGCATTTGTTATATATTTATTTGAAATACCAGAAATTTCAATATCAGCGCCACTTGTTGCATTTGTTTCAACAGTATTTGCATTCACAGAAATATTAATTTCTGCGCCACTTGTTGCGCTAATTCTTAAATTATTTACTTTAAGGCTTTCTTTTGCATACACTTCTGCGCCACTAGTTGCTGTTAAAGTTTCTAGATTTTTTACTGTTACATAAATTTTTCTTGCTTTTGCTCTCCAAATATTTTTTTCTGAATAGATTTTTAACTCGCCGTTTTTAACTTCTGTGATAATAATTTCTTGTAAATTTTCATCAGCTTCAACAATAATTTTGTTTTTAGATCCTTGAGAAATAAATAAATCTAAACCAGAACTTACTTTTATGGTTGTAAAAGCTTCTTTTGTAGTTCTGTCTTCTGTAACTACATTTTTGTTACCGTTCACTCTATTAAACATATTTATATTACAAGAAGTAAAAAGTGTAATTGTAAATAAAAGAGTTAAAAATTTTGTGGTTGTTGATTTCATGATTTTTGTTTTAAATATGTATCAAATGTCTTTAATAAGACGTTTAAAAAGAAAACTTGGTTACCGAATTGTTGTTTTATTTAGTTGAACTGTCTTTTAAACAGTTAGTTCGTGTTTTTTTACAAGTTTTTCATCAACTTTTTCATTTGCTTGTTCTTCTAACACTTCTTTTTTATCTTCAATTTCCTCGATACAATCTGTACACTTTAGAGTGCTTTCTGTAATTAAAAAGTGATGATTTACCATTTCTTTATCATAAATATCTGTTTCATTATCAACATCATTTAAAAAGTGTTTTGTTGAATTATCAAAATAAACGTATGCATTTTCTGTTACATAAATGGTAATGTTAATTTCTTCATCTTTCCACATATTTTTATATTCTGATAAAAAATAAGCATCTAACACAATTGTATTGTCTACAACTTCATATTTGTATTTTATGTTCTGCGCATTTTTGCTGGCATTACTTTTATTTTTTCCTCTAGATTCTTTTTGGATAATTACATAACTTTCATTAGAAGAGCTTCTTTTTACATCAACCTTTATGTAGTTAGAATATGTCATCATTGTACCATCAATTTCTACTTCTTCTTGTGATGAATTTCTTCTTAAATTATGGCGATAATAAATTGTATCATCATTAATCATCTTTATTCTTAAAGTATCATTTTTAACAATATTTAACGTGTTTTTCTCTGTTGATTGCCCATAATTAGCATAGGAAGTTCCGTATTCTAAACCTGTAAAAATCATTGCTAATAGAGCCACAATCCAAATGCCTAAAAGAGTTAAAGAAGCAGGTTTGCTTAATTTTCTTACATTACTAGATAGAATTCGTAAGCCTAAAATAAATAAAATTAAAAACGGAATGCCAATCAAAAAAAATGCACTTAAAACTAGTAACCATTTAGGTAATGTAGCATCATAGAAAAAAGGTGGATATTGTAATAATTGACCATCAACATTTAGCCATTCTAAACTACCTACAGAAAACCCTCCAATAATTAGAGATAAAATAACAGCAGCAGAAACAAATATTATAATTACCCCAATAAACTTACCAATTACTTTAAAAATGGCAAGTATAATTTTTCCTAGAGTTTCAAATAAATCTTGTAATCCGTTATTTTTTTTTGTCTTTCCAGAAAAAGTTTTACTCATTTTATCAGAAAACTCATTTGCACCATCTTTTATCTTTTCTGAAGCTTTGTTAGCAAAAACTGTTACGTTTTCTGATACATTATTAAATTCTTCACGAATCTTTTTTTCAATATTATCTATGTTTACAGGTTCACCTTCCATTTGTAATTTTTCTGCTGTAGTTTTAGCTTCTGGCAATAAGATCCAAAGAATAATGTAAATTAAAACACCAAAACCGGCACCAAAAAACAAAGCTAATAATCCAAGACGCACCCAAATAGTATCAATATCAAAATAATGAGCTATTCCAGATGCAACACCACCTAAAAATTTATCGTCACCATCTCTAAACAATTTTTTTCCAGAAGCATTATTTCTTGTGTAAGAATAAGTAGATTCATTGTAGCTTTCTTCTGCTTCTGCATAATCTTCTGGCTGTCCCATTATTTTAATAATGTCATCAATATCACTTTCGTTTACAACTTGTCTGGCATCTGTAATTTTTTCTGATAAAAGTTCACTAATTCTTGCTTCAATATCAGCAATAATTTCGTTTTTACCTTGAGGATCATCGCTTAGAGATTTAGAAATCGATTCTAAATATCTTCTTAATTTTTGATAGGCTACTTCATCAATGTGAAAGAAAAATCCGCCTAAATTTATATTGATTGTCTTATTCATTTGTAGTTGCTTTTTTACTAGTTACTTGGTGAACTGAATTTACTAAATTATGCCATGTTTTGTCTAATTCTTTTAAAAACATGCCTCCGTTTTCTGTTAGTACGTAATATTTTCTTGGTGGTCCAGAGGTTGATTCTTCCCAACGATACGTTAATAAACCTGCGTTTTTTAAACGCGTTAATAACGGATAGATGGTTCCTTCAACCACAATCATTTCTGCACTTTTTAAGCTCGAAAGAATTTCAGAAGTATAAGCATCGCCATTTTTTAAGATGGATAATATGCAGAACTCTAAAACACCTTTTCGCATTTGTGCTTTTGTGTTTTCAATCTTCATAAATGTGGTTTTATTTTATAAATTTTATTGTAAAAGGATATTTATAATTTTCGCCTTCTCTAGCTTTTTTTGATGCTATAATAACTAAAGCAATACCTATAATATAAATAAAGGTAGTAATAGTGCCAAAACTTATAAATCCAAAAAGATTATCAAAATTTAAATTAAAATTAAAGTGATTATTATTCCATAAATGATGGTTATTTCTAAAAATAGAGCCAAAAGCAAACGGAATAAATGTTAGTGTTAAAAGAAAAACATAAAGTGTATAACTGATGTTAAAATTAACTGCTTCTTTACCTTGTTCATCTAAAAAAGTACTTCTATCTTTTAATGTTTGCCATGCAATTAATGGGGTTATTATATTGCCAAAAGGAAATATAAAACCAGCAAAAGCAGAAATATGTATTAAAAAAGCATTTGTGTTTTCGTTATTTTTTTTCATTATTTAAAATTTAGTATAATACTTTCTTATGCAAATATATATCTTAAAGAAAGTATTATGCAATACATAGTACTAAAATTAACATATATTTAACATTTATGATTTTTATTTATTCTGATAAAAAAGTGGTAAATTGCAAGTAAATTCAATACTTATGAAGATAACTACAGGTAAAATAAATATGTTTATGTTTTTTAAATTGCCATTGGGTTGGTGGTCTGGAATGCGTGTATTAAGCTTAACGAATACAACTGCAGTTGTAAATATTAAGTATAAATGGATGAATCAAAATCCGTTTAAAAGTATGTTTTGGGCTGCACAAGGAATGGCAGCAGAAATGAGTACAGGCGTTTTGGTAATGCAAGAAATAGAAAAATCTAATCGTAAAGTTTCTATGTTAGTTACACATCAGGAAGGTGATTTTTTTAAAAAAGCAAAAGGTAAGATTGTTTTTACTTGTAGTGGTGGAAATCAAATTAGAGAAGCAATAGAAAAATCTATAAAAACTGGTGAAGGTGAGGTTGTTGATTTAATTTCTGAAGGTATTAACGAAGATGGAGTTGTGGTCTCTAATTTTAAATTTCAATGGAGTTTAAAAGTAAAGTAAAGAGAAATCGAAATTTAGTTTAAGAGCACTTAAGAGTTTTAGATTTTCTTAAAAACAATAAAAATACCTAAAAACTATTTATTTTTTATAAATCTCGTTTCGCTTTTCATACAATTTTGGTCTTTCTTCATTATAATCACATTCTTGAAAAATACCACAAGATACATTTGTGCGTGCTAAAGATTTTGTTATTTCAAATTGCTTAGATAAAGCTTCTATTTGTGGTGATAAATATTTCATAATTATTTAGTATTTATTTTACAGTTTTCTTATTGATGTCAAAAGTAATATTTTAGTTAAAGCAGTATAATAATTAAGAGTTAATTTAGTGTTATAATAAATGTTCAATCAAAATTTATTAAATTTACTAATATATTGATGTAACAAATGTGTTTGTAAACCTTCTAATATTATACGAACTTTAAAATAATATTTTATGTATCAAGATAAATTACCAAGAAATTCATCAAATAGTAGCAATAGATTAAACGCTCATGAAATTGATTATAAGATTTTTGGAGAAGAAATGCAATTTGTAGAAATTGAATTAGATCCGCAAGAAGGTGTTGTTGCAGAAGCAGGCACTTTTATGATGATGGATGATAATATTAAAATGAATACTATTTTAGGTGATGGATCAAATCAAGATAAAGGACTTTTAGGAAAAATATTTTCTGCAGGAAAAAGAATTTTAACTGGCGAAAGCCTTTTTATGACAGTTTTTACAAACGATGGAGTTGGTAAAAAACAAATTTCATTTGCATCTCCTTACCCAGGTAAAATTATTCCTATTGATTTAACAGAGTTTGGCGGAAAATTTATTTGCCAGAAAGATGCATTTTTATGTGCTGCAAAAGGAGTTTCAATTGGTATTGAATTCTCTAAAAAACTAGGAAGAGGTTTGTTTGGTGGTGAAGGTTTTATCATGCAAAAAATGGAAGGTGATGGTTTAGGGTTTATTCATGCAGGTGGAACAATGGCAAAAAAAGTTTTAAAACCTGGAGAAGTTTTAAAAGTAGATACTGGTTGTATAGTTGGTTTTACACAAGATGTAAATTATGATATTGAATTTGTTGGCGGAATAAAAAACACCATTTTTGGAGGAGAAGGAATGTTTTTTGCAACTTTACGTGGTCCTGGAACAGTTTATGTACAATCTTTACCATTTAGTAGATTAGCAGGAAGGGTTCTAGCAATGGCTCCAAAAACTGGAAATGGAAGTAGAGGAGAAGGTTCTGTTTTAGGTGGAATAGGAGATTTATTAGATGGAGATAATCGGTTTTAATCGCAGAGTGATACCTAAGTTTTCAATTTTCCAAGGCTTGCCTTGATAAATAAATAAAAGGCATAAAAAAATCCCAAACGTTTTAGATTTGGGATTTTTGTTTTATATATAATCTTTTTAATTATTCTTCCATAGAATGATACACAGAATTTACATCGTCATCTTCTTCTAATTTTTCTAAAAGTTTTTCAACATCAGCTTTTTGGTCATCGTTTAATTTTACTGTTGTAGTTGGTATTCTTTCAAAACCAGATGATAAAATTTCTATATTATTTTCTTCAAAATAAGATTGTATTGCTCCAAATTGCTCAAAAGGAGCATAAATAATAACGCCTTCTTCATCGTCAAAAACTTCTTCAACTTCAAAGTCAATTAATTCTAATTCTAACTCTTCCATATTCATTGTAATGTCTTCTTTTTTTACTGTGAAATTACATGTATGGTCAAACATAAAAGCAACAGAACCAGAAGTTCCTAAATTTCCATCACATTTATTAAATGCAGCTCTAACATTGGCTACTGTTCTATTATTGTTATCTGTAGCGGTTTCTAAAAGAATGGCAACTCCATGAGGTGCATAACCTTCAAAAAGCACTTCTTTGTAATCTGCTGTGTCTTTGTCGGTAGCTTTTTTAATAGCTCTTTCTACATTGTCTTTAGGCATATTGGCAGCTTTTGCATTTTGCATAACTGCTCTTAATCTAGAGTTCGAATCTGGGTTTGGTCCACCTTCTTTAACGGCCATAACAATATCTTTACCAATTCTGGTAAAAGTTTTTGCCATTGCTGACCAACGTTTCATTTTTCTTGCTTTCCTAAACTCAAATGCTCTACCCATTTCTGTTGATTGTTTTCTTTAAATTTTTAACACGCAAATATAAAAATTTGAAAGATGATTTACAATTATTTTGAATGTTGATTTTAATGGAAATATACCTATTTATAGGTATTGACTTAGTAGTATAACTAGTTTATTTTTATACAAACATTAAAAAACAATAAATATGAAAAAAATTACTTTTTTACTTTTTACTATTGTAACAACTGCTTTTTTTGGACAAGAAAAACTGACATCTAGTTTGTCTGAATATTTTAACGGAGAAAAGTGGGTAAGTAGCAATAAAGCTACCTTTACTTATGATAATGATAATAACTTTACTGAAGAAGTAGAGTTTTATTGGGATAGTTCAACTTCTAAATGGATTAAATCCTATGCGTCTAAATATGTTTATAATGATGATAACAGGGTTATTTCTGAAACTTATGAAAATTATGATGCAACTGGTAATATCGACGGAGAGCAATATAAAACTATAAATACATATAACTCTAGTGGCGATTTAAGTCAAATTTTAAACCAAAAATCCGTAAATTCAAATTGGGTAGATGAAGGTAAATTTGAGTTATCATACACAGATAATAGACTTTCTTCTGCTTTAGGTTATGAATGGAATGGTGCAACTTGGATTTTTGGTGATGATTCTTCTAGAATTACTTTAACATACAATGCAAATGGAAAAGTTTATATTTCTAAATCTGATAGTTGGGATGGCACTAATTGGATTGATTCTGATAGAACTGTTTATACTTATGATGCTAATAATAGAATTATTGTAGAAGATGGGCAAACCTGGGATGGCACAAATTGGGAAACTGATTACAAATCTGAATATACGTATGATGCGAATGGAAATGCTATTACAGAAAAAGATTATTATTTAGATGATGATGTTTTAGTTGAAGGAGATTTAGAAACGATTACTTTTGATACTTCAAAGTTAATATCTAGTTATTTGCATCCTTTTAAAGATAGAACAGGTATAGATTATATATTTTCTGCTAATGGAATTGTAAATAAAATTCTTGCAAGATCTTCAACAAACTATAGAACAACATATAATTATGGTGATGCAACTGCAAACGTAAATAATTTTAGTTTGGCTAATTTTACAATTTATCCAAATCCAGCAACTTCGGTTTTAAATATTGATGACAGTAATTTTACTATTAAAAATGTTGAAGTATATAATGTTCTTGGTAAGAAAATTGTAACTTCAAGCATAAACCAATTGAATATAGAAAATTTAGTAAACGGAGTTTATTTAGTAAAAGTACAAGATGATAAAGGTAATATTGCTACAAAAAGATTTGTAAAGAATTAATCCTCAAATGTTTTTAGAGTTCGTTGTAAACAAAAAGGCCTTTCAATTTTAATATTGAAAGGTCTTTTTTATGAATTTAAATGTTTATTTTAAAAGATTATAAGACTGTTTTGCAATCTCAAGTTCTTCATTTGTAGGGATTATCAATATTTTAACTTTAGATTCATTTGATTGAATTTCTCTAATTTCTTTCGATCTAATTTTGTTTTTATTTTTATCTAAATCAATACCTAAAAAGTATAAGTTTTTACAAGCTAATTCTCTCATTAAATCAGAATTTTCTCCAATTCCTGCTGTAAAAACGATCGCATCTAATCCGTTTAAAATTGCTGTATAAGAACCAATAAATTTTTTAATTCTATAAGCAGCTAATTGTAAAGCATTTTGGCATTTTTCATTGCCTTTTTCTGCTGCTTCTTCAATTTCACGTAAATCAGAAAAACCAGTTAAACCTAGCATTCCAGATTCTTTTTGTAGAATATTATTTACTTCATCTGCAGATTTGTTTAGTTTTTTCATCAAAAGGAAAATAACAGCTTGATCGATGTCTCCAGCTCTTGTTCCCATAATTAAACCATTTGTTGGCGAAAAACCCATTGAAGTTTCTATACTTTTTCCGTCTTTAACTGCAGACATGCTACAGCCGTTTCCTAAATGAATAGTAATTATTTTTTTAGATTTTTCGCCTAGGTATTCCATTGCTTTTTCTGAAACATATTTATGGCTTGTGCCATGAAAACCATAAGCCCTAACTTTATGATCTTCTAAAAATGAATTAGGAATTGCATATTGGTATGCTTCTTTTGGCATTGTTTGGTGAAATGCTGTATCAAAAATTGCAATTTGTTTTGCTGATGTAAAAATAGTTTCTGCAATTTCAATTCCGGTTAAATTTGCAGGATTATGAAGGGGAGCTAGATCAAATAAATCTCTAATTTTATCTTTAATTTCATCATTTATAATTACTGTTTTGCTAAATTTACTTCCTCCATGAACAACTCTGTGTCCAACAGCTTCAATTTCATCAACAGAATTGATAACACCAATTTTAGAGTCTAATAAAGTTTTGGCAATTTTTTGTAAACCAACTTCATGATTTTTAATTGGTAATGTTTCAGAATACTTTTCACCATTTTTCTCATGCGTAAAGATGGCATCTTCCATTCCTATTCTTTCTACTAAACCTACACATTCTACAATTTGCGAAGGCATTTCTATAACTTGGTATTTTAAGGACGAAGATCCTGCATTTAAAACTAAAATATTCATATTTATTCTTGATTTGCTTGTATAGCAGTTAATAAAACGGTGTTAAAAATATCATCTACAGTACAACCTCTACTTAAGTCGTTTACGGGTTTATTTAACCCTTGTAGCATTGGTCCAATAGCTAAAGCACCAGTTTCTCTTTGTATAGCTTTGTATGTATTATTTCCTGTATTTAAATCAGGAAAAATTAAAACAGATGCTTGACCAGCAACCTTAGAATCTGGCATTTTTGTTTTTGCAACAGACATATCTACCGCGGCATCATATTGTATTGGGCCTTCAATTAATAAGTCTGGATTTAATTTTTTAGCAATTTCAGTTGCTTTTCTAACTTTTTCAACTTCTTCTCCTTTTCCAGAACTTCCAGAAGAATAAGACAACATAGCAACTCTTGCTTCAATACCAAATGCTTCTGCAGATTGTGCAGACGAAATTGCAATTTCAGCTAATTGCTCTGCATTTGGGTTTGGGTTTACAGCACAATCTCCCATTACAGAAACTCTGTCTGATAAACACATAAAAAATACGGATGAAACTACACTAACTCCAGGTTTGGTTTTAATGATTTGTAAAGCTGGTTTTATAGTGTGCATTGTTGTATGCACTGCACCAGAAACCATACCGTCTGCTAAACCATTTAAAATCATTAATGTTCCATAATAAGAAACATCTCTGGTTAAATCCATTGCTGTAGTTTCTGTTAAACCTTTATGTTTACGAGCTTCATAAAGTGTTTTTGCAAAATCGTTATTGTGTATAGAATTTTCTGGATTTAAAATATTTATTTTATCTAAATCTATCTGTAATCCTAATTGATCTGCTTTATTTTGAATTTCTCTTCTGTCGCCTAATAAAGTTAAATCAACAATATTTAATAACTGCAAACGAGCTGCAGCTTCCATAATTCGTTCATCATTTCCTTCTGGTAAAACAATATGTTTTCTGCTACTTTTTGCTTTTTGCAACAGATTGTATTGAAACATACTTGGCGTTAATTTATCTGAATTAAATTTAGATAAAATACTACTAAGACTTTCTACATTAATATAGGTGTCAAAAGTATCTAAAGCTAACAATATTTTTTTACTGTTGGATGCGTAAATTTTTGATTTTACAGCACCAATTTTATTGGTTATTCCAAAAGTTCCTCCTTCAACAGAAATAATAGGAACTGAAGATTGTATTCCTTCAATTAATTTTAAAATAGAATCTTCAGGAATTAAGCTTCCAGTTAAAATGATTCCTGCAATTCTAGGGTAATTACTAGATGAATTTGCTTGTATTGCGCCTAAAATAATATCTGCTCTGTCTCCTGGGGTAACAACTAGCGTGTTCTCTTTAATACGTGTTAAATAATTACGCAATTGCATGGCACCTGTACTATAACTACCAATTGAATTATCTAAAAATTGCTCACCAAAAAGTACTCTTCCGTTTAAAGATTCTACAACTTCTTTAACAGTTGGGTTTGCTAAAAAGTGTACTTTAGGAACCACATCAATATGTACTTCATTCGGAATTACTTTTCTTAATTCTGTTTTTATATAGCCAATTTCATCAACTTCAATTTTATTAGCAATTACACCAATTACATCAACTTCTTTTTGAATAAATGAGTTATATGAAAGTTGCATTGTGTTGATAAAATCTTTCTTCTTTTTATCATTACCAGCACCAACAATTAATACAGGAATTCCTAAGTTTTTAGCAATCATTAAGTTTACATCTAATTCTGTAAAACCACCTTCGCCAGAAAAATCTGTACCTTCAACTAAAACATAATCGTATTGAGCTTCAAGGCTTTTATGTTTTTTAATAATGTCGTGTATAACTTTATCCTTTTTTCCTTCACTTAATAACTCAACAACTTCACTTTGCTCAAAAGCGTAACAATCTTCATATTTTATATCAAGATTAAAAAAATTAATTGCAGTGTATGTATGATCATCATAAAGACTGTTTTTGTCTTTGTTGATAATTGGTCTAAAATAACCAACTTTAGACGATTGATTTAGCATCATCCTTAGAATACCTAAAGACATTAAAGATTTACCGCTATTGGGCTCTATGGTAGTAATATAAATTGATTTACTCATTTTTCTTAAAATATGTGAGGCAAAAATAAAGGATAAAATAGTTAATTTTTGTGATAAATATCATTTAGTGTTTATAAAAAAATAGGTTTAAGAGTTAAACCTGTAAAATTCCCATATTAAATTTCTTTTCAATAGGAGCGTGGTTTGCGGCTTCAATTCCCATAGAAATCCAAGTTCTGGTATCTAATGGATTTATAACAGCATCAGTCCAAATTCTTGCGGCTGCATAATAAGGAGATATTTGTTTATCGTATCTTGATTTTATTTTATCAAATAATTCTGCTTCTTTTTCTGGCGTTATTTCTTCTCCGCGTTTTTTTAGTGATGCAGTTTCTATTTGAAGTAAAACTTTTGCAGCAGAATTTCCACTCATAACTGCAAGTTCAGCACTTGGCCAAGCAACAATTAGTCTTGGGTCATACGCTTTACCACACATTGCATAATTTCCTGCGCCATAAGAATTACCAATAATAATTGTAAATTTTGGTACAACAGAATTGCTTACTGCATTTACCATTTTTGCGCCATCTTTTATGATTCCGCCGTGTTCAGATCTGCTGCCAACCATAAAGCCAGTAACATCTTGTAAGAAAACTAAAGGTATTTTTTTCTGATTACAATTGGCAATAAAACGAGTTGCTTTATCAGCAGAATCATTATAAATTACACCACCAAATTGCATTTCTCCTTTTTTGGTTTTTACTAATTTTCTTTGATTTGCAACAATACCAACTGCCCAACCATCAATTCGTGAATAACCAGTTAAAATGGTTTGTCCGTAACCTTCTTTGTATTGTTCAAACTCAGAATTATCAACTAAACGTTTAATAATTTCGAGCATATCATATTGTGCATTTCTTTCTTTTGGTAGAATTCCGAAAATATCATTTTCATTTTCTTTTGGCGGAAAACTTTCGGTTTTACTAAAGCCAGCTTTGTCATAATCGCCAATTTTATCAATAATAAATTTTATTTTATCAAGCGCATCTTTATCATCTTTTGCTTTGTAATCTGTAACGCCAGAAATTTCACAATGTGTAGTTGCGCCACCTAATGTTTCGTTATCAATAGTTTCGCCAATTGCAGCTTTTACCAAGTAACTTCCTGCTAAAAATATACTAGCAGTTTTATCAACAATTAAAGCTTCGTCGCTCATAATTGGTAAATATGCACCACCGGCAACACAGCTTCCCATAACAGCAGATATTTGAGTAATTCCCATGCTGCTCATAATTGCGTTATTTCTAAAAATGCGTCCAAAATGTTCTTTATCAGGAAAAATTTCATCCTGCAAAGGCAAGTAAACTCCAGCGGAATCCACTAAATAAATAATTGGTAATTTGTTTTCTATGGATATTTCTTGGGCACGTAAATTCTTTTTTCCAGTAATTGGAAACCATGCTCCAGCTTTTACAGTTGCGTCATTGGCAACAACAATACATTGTTTATTTTTGATGTATCCAATTTTTACAACAACTCCACCTGAAGGGCAACCACCATGTTCTGCATACATTTCATCACCAGCAAAAGCGCCAATTTCTATGGATTTAGAATTACTGTCTAATAAATAATCAATTCTTTCACGAGCTGTCATTTTGCCGTTTAAATGATGTTTGTCAATTCTCTTTTGACCACCACCTAATTTTACTTTTGCAAAACGTTTACGTAAATCTGAAACTAATAATTTATTGTAATCTTCGTTTTTATTGAAATTGATATCCATAAAAAATGATTGTATTTAATTGCTAAAATAAGAAAAATTTAGCTGTAAGAATTAATAATATTATCAACTGTTTTTGCAATTTCACTGTGTAGATGTTGCTTTTCTAAACGAGTAGGTTCTGCAATTCTTTCAGTACAATTTTTCACAGAACAAGTTTCGCAAGTAACACCTACAAGATTTTTATGAAATGTATTTTCTTTCAAGAAAGCAAGTTTCTTTTTTAAATGCGGAGAAAGTAACAGTCCAAGACTTACGCTTCTATTAATATCTTTTTTAAAAGGATCTGGAGTTGCAGATGAAAGTACTAAATACTCGTTTTTTTGATTTTCGTAAGAAGAAATTTGAATGCCAAAAGTGGCTCTTTTTTTGTTTGATTTTTCTAAATCCTGAATCGTTTTTATCGATACCCAACGTCTACAATAATGCTCGTTGTTTCTATTTGCGTGAGGCGATTGCTGCTGTGTAATATGTAATTCTTTACTTAATTTATATTCTGGCGAATTCTCTTTGTGGGTAAATCGCAAGAAAAATAAATTTTTTATATTAAAATATTTAGGCAATATATTTGTTAAACGCTGATAAAAAGTTTCTTGAGAGCAATTATAATGCTTAATTAATTGATGTAGTTTTAGTGGTTTCCAGTCTTCTAAAGCAAAGAAATCTGTTAGTTTTTCAGTAAGAGATTTTCTTGAAATAATTAAAGCACCTGCAAAATAAGAGGCAATAAAATTATTTAAAACTTGATCAAAATTTTCGAATTTTACCCAAGGAAACGTATATAGTCTGTCTTCAATTTTTAGATAATTATACGCCAATTCTTTTGCATAAATAAATGTTTTTTGAGCTTCGGATATATTTTTATCTATTAAAAGTGTTTTGTTTTTAGGAATGTATATGTTTCTAATTTCTCCTAAATTTTCATATTTAGAAAGCTCTTTATCATCAATTGTATAACTGAATTCTTCAATTAAAATTTCTTCTAACTGAATAGAAGTAATTCTTTTTGATACATCTAAATGATAGGATTTTGCAAATTTTTCGACATCATTTTCGATGTCTTCAAAATAATTATTATGTGCTTCTTGGTAAGATCGTAAAGAAGCTAAAAAGAAACTTTCTCTTGTAAGATTATAGTTTTGAGAAATCTTTATAATAGTACTTATAAACGCATTTACTTTTGCTGGTGCATTTGCAATAATGTCTATTAAATTATTCTCTTTTATGCCAAAAAGTTCTAATGGTATTTCTTTTAGAATTTTAGATTGTAAAATATCGCCAATCGGAGCAAGGTTTTTATCCAACTTTAAAGATACAAAATGATCGTAAGGCACTTCTAAACTTTCTGAAAGTAATAAAATTTTATCTGGTTTTGGATATTTTTTTCCTTTCTCAATTTCATTTAAATACGATTTTGAAAGACCAGATAATTTTGATAATCCAAATAGAGAAAGATTTTTCTCTGTACGTATTTGCTTGAGTTTTAGGCCAAAAATTAACCGAATGTATTCGTCTTCTATCATCATAATATCAAAGATAATAATAAATAGCGAATTAAATAAAATAAAGTTTTTTTTAAATTTAGCGAACGTTCGCTTGTGGAGTTCAAAAATTATTTATATTATTGCAGTATAGAAATTAAAAAAGTCTAATCATGAAAGAAAATACAATTGCAAAAGAAATCAGTTTTAATGGCTTTAAGATTGATGAGTATCAAGATGTTTTAACAAGCGAAGCACAATTGTTTTTGTTAGAATTACATGATAAATTTAATCAAAGAAGATTAAAATTATTGGAAGAGAGAAAAGTTGAACAAGCATATTTTGATGCAGGAAATTTTCCTTCTTTTCCTAAGGAAACAAAAAGTGTTAGAGAATCTAATTGGGTTTGTGCTCCTTTGCCTGAAGATTTATTGGATAGAAGAGTAGAAATTACAGGTCCTGTAGATCGTAAAATGGTAATTAATGCTTTAAATTCTGGCGCTAAAACTTTTATGGTAGATTTTGAAGATAGTAATTCTCCAAACATCCATAATAATTTACAAGGTCAAATTAATTTAAGAGATGCAATTAATAAGACAATTTCATTTCATGATGACAAAAAAAATAAAACATATCAGTTAGGTGAAAATACTGCCTCTTTAATTGTTAGACCAAGAGGTTTGCATTTAGATGAAAAACATTTTATGGTTGATGGCGAAAAAATGTCTGGTTCTTTGGTTGATTTCGGATTGTATTTTTTTCATAATATAAAAGCATTGCAAGCACAAAATTCTGCAACCTATTTTTATTTACCAAAACTAGAACATTATTTAGAAGCGCGTTTGTGGAATGATATTTTTGTTTTTGCGCAAGATTATTTAAATGTTCCTCAAAGCACGATTAAAGCAACGGTTTTGGTAGAAACAATTACAGCAAGTTTTCAGTTAGATGAAATTATTTATGAGTTAAAAAATCACATGGCTGGTTTAAATTGTGGGCGTTGGGATTATATTTTTTCTTACATCAAAAAATTTAGAAATCATAAAGATTTCATGGTTCCGAATAGAGATCAAATAACGATGAAAACACCTTTTATGAAAGCGTATTCTTTATTGGTTATTCAAAAGTGTCATAAAAGAAATGTTCATGCTATGGGCGGAATGGCTGCTCAAATTCCAATTAAAAATGATGAAATGGCAAATCAGTTAGCGTTTAAAAAAGTGATAGCAGATAAAGAACAAGAAGTAAAAAATGGACATGATGGAACTTGGGTTGCACATCCAGGATTGGTTTCTGTGGCAATGGCTGTTTTTAATGAGAACATGAAAACTAAAAATCAAATACATAAATCTAGAAGTGATGTAAAAGTTTCTGAAGCAGATTTAGTTGAAATACCAAAAGGTACAATTACTGAAGAAGGAATAAGAAAAAATATAAACGTTGGTATTTTATATATAGAAAGTTGGTTGCGTGGAAATGGCGCAGCAGCAATTTATAATTTAATGGAAGATGCTGCAACTGCAGAAATTTCTAGAACTCAGGTTTGGTTATGGCTTAGAAATGGAATTATAATAAATAACGGAGAAACATTTAACACTAAAAATTATGAAAAATTCAAACATCAAGAGATTGAAAAAATTAAAAATTATGTTGGACAAAGTGGATTTGATACTGGTAAATTCAAGGAAGCGATACAGTTATTTGATGAACTTGTTTTAACAGAGAATTTCGAAGAATTTTTAACACTAAAAGCGTACGATCAAATATAAAAAAAATGTCTCGCAACTACTGTAATAGTTAACGAGACGAAATTATCAAAATCTAGAAAAACCTTAATAATCAAATACAAAATTATGAAAAATTTATCAGAAAATAGTTATAGTTCAGCTTTAGACACTGTAAGAAATCTAAAACAAAAATATGGGAATTCTTGGAATGCAATAAATTCTGAAAGTGCTGCAAGAATGGTTTCTCAAAATCGCTTTAAAACAGGTTTAGATATTGCAAAATATACGGCTTCAATTATGAGAAAAGACATGGCAGAGTATGATGCAGATTCTGCAAATTACACGCAATCTTTAGGTTGCTGGCATGGATTTGTTGCGCAACAAAATATGATTGCAGTTAAAAAACATCATAAAACAACAAGCAAAAGATATTTATATCTATCAGGTTGGATGGTTGCTGCGTTGCGCTCAGAATTTGGTCCTTTGCCAGATCAATCTATGCATGAAAAAACAGCAGTTTCATCCTTAATTGAAGAAATTTATGATTTTTTACGTCAAGCGGATGCAATTGAGTTGAATGATTTGTTTAGAAGACTTGAAAGAGGAGAGGATGTACAAAATGAAATTGATAATTTTGATTCTCATATTGTGCCAATTATTGCTGATATTGATGCAGGTTTTGGAAATGAAGAAGCTACTTATTTGTTAGCTAAAAAAATGATTCAAGCTGGTGCTTGCGCAATTCAAATAGAAAATCAGGTTTCTGATGCAAAACAATGTGGTCATCAAGACGGAAAAGTAACGGTTCCTCATGAGGATTTTATTGCAAAATTAAATGCAATAAGATATGCGTTTTTAGAATTGGGAGTTGAAGAAGGAATTATTGTGGCAAGAACAGATTCTGAAGGAGCGGGTTTAACTCAAAAATTACCAGTAAGTCAAGAGTCTGGAGATTTAGCTTCTCAATATTTAGCTTTTGTAGAGGCAGAAGAGATTGCTATTAATGAAGCAAAAGAAGATGATGTTTTATTAAAAAGAGACGGAAAATTAGTTCGTCCTGTAAGGTTAGCAAATGGTTTGTATAAATTTAAAGAAGGTTCTAATGTTGATAGAGTTGTATTAGATTGTATTACAAGTTTACAAAATGGTGCAGATTTATTATGGATAGAAACACCAACGCCAAATGTGAAACAAATTGCACATATGGTAAATAGAGTGAAGCAAATTGTGCCAAATGCTAAATTAGTTTATAATAACTCGCCTTCATTTAATTGGACTTTAAACTTTAGACAGCAAACTTATGAAGAAATGCTTGCGGAGGGAGAAAATATGACTGCTTATGATCAAAATAATTTAATGGATCAACAATATGATGCATCTGAATTAGGATATCGTGCAGATCGAAAAATTAAAACTTTTCAAATTGATGGAGCAAGAGAAGCTGGTATTTTTCATCACTTAATTACGTTGCCAACGTATCATACAACAGCATTACACATGAATGATTTAACTGAAGGTTATTTTGGTGAAGAAGGAATGTTAGCGTATGTAAAAGGTGTTCAAAGACAAGAAATTAGAAAAGGAGTTGCTTGTGTGAAACATCAAAGAATGGCAGGTTCTGATTTAGGTGATGATCATAAAACTTTTTTTGCAGGTGATAAAGCTCTAAAAGCTAGTGGAGAAAATAATACTTCAAATCAGTTTGAAACAGTTGAGGAATCTAAAGAAATGAGAAATGAAATAGGGAAAGTAGCTTAGATAAGCTAGTTTATTAATAGTTGGTTAAAAAAAACCTCTTTGAATTATTTCAAAGAGGTTTTTGATTGTTTGTTATTTTCTAATCAAAGAAAAGTGTCCTTTTTTGTTGATGGCTGGTTTTGTTATGTCCGCAGGAATTAGCGTAACATTAAACCAGTAATCATCAGAAGAAAGCGTTTTTCCTCCATAAGTTCCGTCCCAACCTTGGCCGTCAATTGGTAACTGAGCTACTAATTTTCCGTATCTGTTAAAAATATTGATACTACTATTTGGGTAAAAAGTTTTGTTTGCACCTCTTACAATCCAAGTGTCATTATCTCCGTCAGCATTTGGTGTAAAGAATTTTGGAAATTGAATAACAGAAACTAACAAAGTTGTATCTGGAGAACATCCGTTTTTATCGTTTACAATTATTTTATAAATTCCGCCTTCTAGGTTTTCAAAAAGAGGATCGTCTTGAAAACCAGCAAAAGGAATTCTCGTATTTTCATCTGTGTTTTCAATTGCAAATTGATAATCACCAGGACCTAAATCATTGTCAATTGTGTTAATTGCTATAGATAAATTGCTTTCGCTACCAATATTATTAGATTCATCAATAATGGTGATAAAACTATTTTCTAAAGTTGCAATATTTGATTCGTTTATAACAATTGTTTCTGTTCTAGAACAGAAAGTTCCGTTAGTAGTTGTAGCAGTTACAGTGTAAGTTCCCGCAACGGAAATATTAACATTGTCTTCTGTGCTAACTGTATCTCCGTTTTGATATTTCCAAACATATTCGTAAGTACCTTTCTGATTTTCTACAAAAATATTAAGTGGTAAATTGTTTAAACACAAAATTTGCGGAGTTGTTACCGTAAAATCTGGTAATGGATTTACAATTACATCAAAAAAGGCATCATCATTTATACAGCCAGTTTTTTTGTTTTGTATGCGAACATAAATTGTTTCTGTTGCTGATGAGTTTTCGTAAGGAGATGAAATTGGTAAATCTCCAGATGTTGCATTTGCTTTTGATGAATGAAAAGTTACATTAAAATCATCTGGATCTTGAGAAGCGCCTAAAATTTCAGGAATTTTCCCGTCTAAATCGATGGTTTGAATAATGTTATTTGCATCATCAAAATCATCATTATTATCACATTCAGAAAGATTAGAAATTGTTTCGAAAGTTGGTTCCGGATTTACAATTACATCAAAATTAGAAATTCCATTTGCACATTGTGCATCAGCATTATAAACACGTACATAAATTGTTTCTCGATAAGGTGTTAAATTAGTATATGGTGAAACTAAAGGTGAATTTCCATTTTGTGCTTCTGCAAGTGATCTGTGATAAGTTACTGTAAATAAACTAGGATCTTGAGTTCCTAAAATTCCTGCAGTTTGGCTTTCTAAATTAATTGTGTCAGAGAACCCGTTTCTAGCAGAACCATCGGTATTATCATCGCAAACTTCTAAATCGCCTACAAAATTGGCAATTGGTAAAGGATTTACAATTAAATTAAAAGTTGTGTGATCTGTAAAACAGCCAGTTGAATTATTTGTAACTCTAACATAAATGGTCTGTAAATCTCTTACAGAATTTGTAAAAGGAGATGAAAGAGGATCGTTTCCAGAATTTGCATTTGCGGCAGAATCATGATATGTAACTGTAAAATCTGCTGGATTTTGAGTTCCTAAAATTGTTGCAGTTTGACTTTCTAAATTAAAGCTTTGTACAATTCCGTTTGTTGCGTCTCCATCATTTATATCGTCACATAATTCTAAATCATCAACAGTTTTTGCGGTTGGAACAGAATTGGTTTTTAAATATAATTCTCCAGTTCCATTACAATTGTTATTATTTTTGTTGGTGATTTTAAAATAAATAGTTTGTCTAGTTATGTTTGATGGAAAGCCAATGTTTCTGTAATTAGAAATGTCGGTAATTTTGTTGATAACAGCAGTTCTGTCGTCTTTAGATTCGTAATAAGAAACTTCTAAATCGGGTCTTAAAATTGCAGGGAAGAAGAATAAAATTTCTGATTCTGCGTCGCTAAAATTAAAATTAGTAATTCCGTCTGTATCATTATTTAATGCTCCGTTTGTTCCATCAGTTTGAAGAAAATCATCACAAACAGCTGGGAATTCTTTGTTGTAAATAACATCTGCAGAAGCTTCAACTTCTAAATTAATTTTAGAGATATTGTAGCATCCTTCAGTAGAAATTGTTCTAACCCAAGCTTCTCCATTTTGATTTACAGGATATCGTAATTTGTCTGTAATTTCTGGGGTTCCTGCTATTGCATGCGCTTCGGTTGCAAAATATGTAAAAGTTTCATTTTTGTAATTTGATGAAATACTAATTTCTGCTTCAGTAAGGTTTATAGTAGAAATTCTGTCTAAATCATCATCACATTGTTTTAATTCTACAATAGCTGTAACTATTGGTTTAGGGTTAACAGTTAGGGTAATTATGTCTGATGTTATTGTACAGGCATTTCCCGTTCTATTTAAAACAACTCTGTACTTATTGTTGTTGTAAGTTAAAGGTATATTAGTAAGTTTTAACGAATTGGTGCTACTTTCACTATAGATAGCATCATCTGAAATGATGTTCCATGTTGTGCCGTCAATTGAAACCCACCATTGAAAACTATCAGCAGTAGTTTCTATTGTAATTGTGTCTGTAGAAGCTTCACAAAAAATTTCATCTTCAAATTTTGTAATAACTATTGGAGCGCTTGTTATATAATCTAAATTAGGAGTTGTATATCCATTTGTGATGTTTAATACTTTTCCATTTGTATCTACTTGAAATGGACTTGCGTCAATGATTCCATCGGAGTTAGCATCAGTAAAACCGGCTTCTTTAGTGTCAAAACAAGCATCATCGTCTGAGTCTAGTTCCAAGAAATTTAAAATAGTATCAGAATCAGTATCTGTAATTGTGTAATTAAGAATTGCATTATCAGCAGTTGTTTCTAGATTGTTAATAAGACCGTTAATTCCAACTGAGGTTGCGTTTGCATCATCAATAATTCCATCATTGTTTGTATCCACTAAATTATGACCAGCTTCTGCTAAATCAAAAATTCCATCATTGTCTGAATCAACATCTAAGTAATTAGGAATGCCATCATTATCTGTGTCAATATTTGTGATAATTCCGTTAAAAATATCGTCTAAACCATCTTGATTTACATCAAGATTTGATAATATAATCTGTGGAGAAGAAGCTTCTGAAATATCAGGAATTCCATCATTATCAGAATCTAAATCAAACATGTTCTCAATTCCATCGCCGTCAGAATCCAAAGAAAAACAAGTAAGTTGAATGTTTCCATTAAATGTTGATGTAGCAGCTATTCCTGAAGATTGATGTTTAAAATCGATTTGATCTACTTGATTTGCTAAAAACTCAAAAGTACTTGCCGCTCCAGTTGTATTTGATTTATATTTATACCAGATTTCTGATGCAGAAATATTGGTAATTCCGTCTTCAAATTCGCCATCAAAATTAGTGTCGATTAAAAGTTGGTCATCAGGGTCTAAAAGTGTGATATTTTTAGAGTTTGGGCCAATTTTTAGGATAAAAAATTCTCCAGCAACTACTTTATGGTCAAAAGCTTTGTTTTGAGTAAATTTAAAGTTGATTTTTTGATTAAAGTTAATTTCATATTTTAATTTAGAATCTGTTGCAGGATTTATTACGGAAACAAAATCCCCTTCAGTATTTCCTGTAAAAGAATTGGTGGGTTCTGTTATTGTGAAAATAGGTGTTGTAATTGATGAAGTTTTTGTATTGTCTGCAAAAATTATTTCAGGATTATTAATATCTGATAAATTTAAAGCTGCGTTTCCAAAAGATTCATCACAATTTAAAATTCCGTCATTATCAAGATCAACATCTAAATTATCTATAATTAAATCGCCGTCAAAATCATCAGGACAAATACTAACAGGTATTTCAATAGATTCAAAAGTAGCTCCTGTACAGTCGATAATTCCAACTAATTTATATCTTCCAGGTTCAGATGCAATAGGTTTGTAACTAGAATTAGTACTTCTTTCTTCCCAAGTTAATGTGGTTTCATTGTAATAATACCATTTTATGCCTCCATCAAAAAGTTCTGTGTTTGCTGCTTGTAAAGTAATGTTAGGTATACAATTTCCTAAAGAAGAAACGGTTGTGTTAAAATTAATTTCTGGAGCAGAAGGAAACCCAGAATAAAAACTACCAGAAGTGGCTGCTCCATTTCTGTTAAAATAAGCACAATATAATTCTTCGCTGCTTTCTACACTTACATTTCCTGTAAGGCCTGTTATTTTATAAGTAACATAATCAGGGTTTCCGTTTACAGAACTTGGTCCAGTTGAACTAAATGAAGAGGTTGGTAGCCCATTAATACTAACAGTTGCGCCAGTATTTGTAACTATCGTTACCCCTCCTCCAAAGTTATTACTTCCAATTTCGTCAATTGATGATATGTTGTCTACATTTCCTTTGCTTTCACAATTTAAAGGAGGTACAAAAAATAAACCTTGGTTGGCGGCGTCGTCACCAAAACCAACACCTTGATAAGCAAATGCAGGTTTTGATGTTTCTATGTACATGTTTCCATTTGCATTGTAATATCCTCCTTCGATAACATGAAATTCTCCTGTGTTTATTGTTTTAACAACTGTACCTCCAACTTTTATTTCTGTATTGTTTTCGTGGGCAACAATAAGCACATTTTCCCATTCATCTTCTCCGTCTCCTCTAACAAAAATATATTCAGTTCCAATTTTTGATGCATCTACAATTTGATCTATACCATAGTCTCTATTATTACTGCCTTCATAAAAACTACCCGTTGCAGAACCCGAGTTTACTACAATAGGTTTTTCTGAGTGAATTAAAGTTCCTATTAAGTCATTTGGATCTCCTCCAGCATCCGAAGATACAGAAACTATAAAGCTTTCTCCTCTATTTAGATTTTTTGTGAAAGGGAGAGAGCCAGAATAGTTGTTAATTGAAATTCCTGCAGAAAAATCATCAAAAGTAATATTAGTATCATCTTCTGTTGCCATTACAGAAATAAAATTTAAAAAACCTCCTTTGGGAGAAGGGCTCCAAAAACCTCCCATTCTAAAATCGGTTCCTAAAGCCGAATTCCCTTTACTAACTATTGCTGCTGCTTGAAATGTACTTGAAGATACCATTCTGATTGAAACATAGATTACGTCGTCTGCTTCAATAATATAGCCTTTAGTAGTTATAATTGTTGCGGTATTATTAGATTCTTGAAATAATTGATCGCCAACTCTTGATGAAGTTGTAGTGTAGGGTTTAGAGTTTGAAACAGTTCCTTTTATTTCTTCGGATGAAGGTCTACCGATAGGTGTTATTGTAAAGTTAACATTATTATTTTTAGGAGTAGAAATATATATGTATTGATTTTCAATAGGATCATCACTCGTAATTGGTGGTAAATAATGTGTTTTACTTAATTGAGCATTAGTGTTTTGAAAAGTAAAAAAACTAATTAAAAATAGAATTGAATAAAAAAAGGATTTTTTTAACATACAAGTTGCTATATAGAATAAATTATTTTGTCAAAAATAGTTAGAAATTAATCAAAAATTCAAACAATTACCTAAAATTAAGTAACAAAGAAGGTTTAATTGCTACATATAATTAAAGTAATATTTCTTTTACTAAAAAAAAATAACGAAATTGCTTGTCTAAAAATTGTTCAACTTTAAAAACTAAAAAAAAATATGTCTGATGATTTTGATTTATTAGAAACTAATTCTGCTGAAAAAACTGAAAAGGTAGATGTAAATTGGGGTAAAGCTGTAGATACTATGAAGTCTAAATTGGCTCAAGAAGATGATCCTCAACAACGTCAAAAAATCTTAAATGCTACCTTAGATGATGTTGTACATATGGCAGAAAAAGATAGAACTACACTTTTAGATGCTATTAAAGATTTAACAGACTATCAAGATGAAGTTGGTATTATGTTCGAAAAATTTTCGGCATTAAACCCAACAGAACAAAAAGTGATAGACGATGCTCAAAAAGAACTAGAAAGAGCAAGAATTGAATTAGAAGACGCACAAAATAAACCAGATACTTGGTGGAACAATCTTTGGGGAAGAAAATCCAAGATTAAAAAAGAAGAAGTAGAGTTTGCAGAAGCAGAAAAAATTAGAGCAGGAGCAGATAATAAAGCAAAAGCAATGTTTCAGCAACGTATAGAAAGTGCAGATATTCAAACTTTATTAAGTGAACTTTCTTATAAATCTCAAGCAGCAGTAAGTCGTTTAAAAAACAGAGAAGTAGAAATTAAAGAAGTTGAAGAAAAGCTAAAAGATGCAATTGTAGAAGCTTCTAAAAACCATACAAAAGCTTTAGAAAAGAAGAAAGAAATAGAAGATAAGTTAGAAGAGCAATATGCTTTATTAAAACAATCTCGTCAAGAATTAGACGAAATTGCTGACAAACAATCTACAGAATATTCAGAAGCTATTGGAAAAGTTACCACTTTAGAGCAAAAAGTAGAAGAGTTAGAAGGTCTTAAAAATGCATATACAACTTTAGCAGCTTCCAAAGATAGTTTTGTTCACAAACACAATTTAACAATCAAAGTTTTAACTTCTTTGCGTTCAAATTTACAAACACATAGAGCTAAATTAAAGTCAGATACTGAAGAGCGATTAAAGTATTATGATGGTTATGTAGTTGCCTTAAAAGCAAGAACAGATCAAGAATTTGCGGCTATTTTAGAGCATTTAGGAGTAAAAACCGATGAGCATATAGGTGCAACTTTAGCGTCAATGCATTCTGCAAGTGCCAGAGCTCGTCAAGAAATGATGGACAATATTCCTGTTCACGAAAAAGTAATGAAAGGTGTGTACAGCACTTATGCAGAAGCGTTACAAGAAATTAGAGAAAAGGATGGAGATATTCAAAAGAACTTTGCAGACAGATATGGAATTGATATGAAAGAGATTTTCGAAGATTTCTATAAAGCTGATAAAGAAACTCCAGTTTTAGAAGATAATTCCACAACAGAAGCACCTAAAAAAGAGGTTTCTGATGATGATATGTTAAGCTAATTTTTAAAAGAAAATTATTTGAAGGGCGTTTCCCTGATGAAAAATCAGGGTCAGGCTTTCCATTATATCTTTTTTCAGAAAAAGAAAAAAGGATGCCATTTCAATCCTTAACGCAGGCTTACTTGTTGCTTTTTAGATAACTAAAAGTGCATTGTTTATTTAAAGATAATATCAAATTAAAACACAAAATATAAATATATATTATATTTGTGAAAAATAAATATAAAATGGCAACATTCACATCTTCTTTACCAGATGCTCTTTTAGAAAAACTATCAACTTTAGCAAAAGAGTTAAAGCTTCCTAAAAATAGGCTTATAGAAAATGCTTTAGAATTATACTTAGAGCAAATAGAAAAAGCGAGTTATATAAAATCGTATCAGCAAGCTGCTACAGATAAAGATATTTTAGTGGTTGCAGAAGAAGGTATGCAAGATTATTTTAATACTGTTAATAATGCAGATTCTAAATAATGAAGCAAGGTGAAATTTGGGAGTTATATTTAAATCCTACAGAAGGAAGTGAACAAAGTGGAAGAAGACCAGCTGTAATTATTAGCGGTAATATGCTAAACAAATATTTACAAGTTGTAATTGTTTGTCCTTTAACCACAAGTGTTAAGAATTATAAAGGCAATTTAATTATCAAACCAAATGCAAAAAATGGTTTAACTAAAATTTCTGAAGTATTAACTTTTCACGTTCGTTCAGTTTCTAAAACACGTTTCGATAAAAAATTAGGCGAAATTCCATTAAAAGATGTTGAGGTCATTAAAAAAACCTTAAACGATATTTTGAAGTACTAGCTATGATAACAACTCCCTTAGATTCTGCTGTTTTAAACACCAAAGAACAATACGTTTTTTATCACAAAATGGTAGATTTTGTTTTAAAAGAAATTATTGTAAGAATACAGCAAGAGCAATTGTGCAGTCAACAAGAAGTGGTGTTTTTTAAGCAATATTCAGATTTACTTTTATATTCTATTGAGGCAATGCGTATTAAATATATGTATGATGAAGAAGATAATATGAAAGTAGATTTAACAGATTCTGGATTCCCTAATTATTTAGAATTTAGATATTTGTATAACGATTTAGAGCTTAGAAAACAATATTTAGATAAATTAGTAGATACAAGTATTTTAAAAGAACAATTTTTAGATACGCTTTTAAGAAAAAAGCAACCCATAAAAAAAACAGAACTTTTTAAAGCATCATCAATAATTTATTACACTTCTGTAGAAAGACAATTCATTTTCAATCGATTTGTGCAAGGTAAAATTTTAGATGCTCCAAAAGATGCGAATTACGATTATGTTACCAGCTGGAGTTTTTACGATGTTAGTCATAATAGACCATTTATCTGTTTTATGTATTTCAATTACGATGGAAATAATGCGATTAAGGATAAAGAAAAAATTTATCAAACTTTAAAAGAAAGTGCAGATAGAGAAATGTCTTTAGACACAATGGCTTATAATATTGATCGAAAATTAACAGGAATTCAACCAAAACACATCAAAAGAATAGATCTTGGGCCTTTACACAATGTTTTTGCTAAGGATGAAAACCAAATTACACACGCAATTTTAAGCGGAATTTCAAGCAAAACAGTTTCATTAGAATCTTATGCTGTTTCTTTAACCATTGATGAAGTTTTTTCTGGAGACACATTTACAGAAGGCGGATTTTTCTCAAAACAGACAATGCAAAAATGGAGCGATGTTATCAAACAAAAATATCTTTTTGCACCACATAGAATTATTCAACTTTTGCACAATCAAATTCCTAGGTCACTAGATAATTTAGCCAAAGAACCTATTCAAATGGCAGATTTGAAAGTTAAATAAAATTTGAAAAAGAATTACAAAATTAGTAAGTGGCTAACAGCCAAAATCAAATTGCTAAAAGCTAAAAAAAATGGAACACAATTCAACTTTCCCTATAAAACAAAACGAATTAGATATGCTTCGTGATGAAGCTACAGATTATATAAAAACCGTTCAATGGGAGCAAGGTAATAAAGCAAAAAGTAGGGAAAAAGATGCGAAAGACGATTCTATTTTACTGTATTTATCAAGAGCAAATAATGGAAGTAATGTAGAAATTACATCTGTTTCTAAAACCATTTTAGCACTTAAAAAAAGATTATTGCCAGATTCAATTGCAATTCCTGTGCATTTAAATCAGACTTTATTTGCAGTGCAAGAAGGCTTAACTTTAGGAATTTGGATTAAAGATTCTTACTATGATGCATCAGGTTTATCTTCTTTAAACGAGCGTAAATCTGGCTTAAATTCATCCCAAAAAAGAGAGTTCGAAAGTAAGTTACAAACAGCAACAGCATTTCAATTATTTGCAACTGCTTATAAAATTTTACACGATTTAAAACCATCTGCTAGTGATGATTTATCTGTAATGAAACAGAAATTTGCAGGTATTCCAGAAGTGTCATTTTTATCACCTTTAAAAGGAATTGCTTGTGCATTATTTTATTTTGATAAATATTTAGGACATCCAGAAATCATAAAATCAGATAAAGATGTTATCGATTTTACAGTAGTGTATTTCGAAGCTTTAATTGATGAAATTCAGTTGCGTAAAAGTAGTTTAGAATACACAGAAACTATTGTTGATAGAACCTACAAACTAGAAAATTCTGATTTTGCTATTTCTGGTTGGGAAAACGTTTTTCAGGGTACAGCAAAAAGTGTTGAATTTAATAAAATTCAATTTGAGCAAATTGTAGGGAACAAAGATGCCAAACATTTTGCACGTAGATTAACAGAAAGAATGCTGAGTTATGATTTTGAAGCACAGAAAAATCCGTTTCAAGAATTAGGTGGATTTATGCCCGTTTTTATGGGATATGGAATTCCAGGAACAGGAAAATCGATGTTAATTGCGGCCATAGCCACTCGTTTAAAAGAACATTGTGATCATTTAGATATTCCGTTTTTATTTCATCCAATGCCAGACACGTTAATTTCAACTTTTCAAGGTGGTTCTGCAGAAAAAATGGTAGAATGGATGAAACCTATGCAAGATCCTACAAAAATAATTTTTGCGCCTATTGATGATGCTGAGAATAATTTACAAGAAAGAACTGCACAAGGTGTTTCTGCTGGAGTTAAAGAAGTTATTGGTGTTTTCTTAAGATATACAGAAGGTGCTTATGCCGTAAATTATGGAAATTCTTCAGTAGGTTTATTTACAAATTTGCCAGAAATGTTAGACAAAGCTGTAATTTCTAGAATTCAAGGTCGATTTAAGATTGATGGCGCAAGAACTGAGCACGATTTTCTAGATCAAGATTACATTTGGTGGAAGAAATTTGAAAAAACAATGCCAGGTTTTGTGAATATGCAAAATCCAAAAAAATACGATTTTTTAAAAGATCAAGGTTTAACCAAAAGTATGGGCGAAATTCTAAATGCAATAGAAAAACCATCAGAAGCAAGGGTTTTAGAAGCCTATGACAAAGCAAGTCAGAATCATAAAACCAACGAACATTCGTTTTTTGCAAGTTTGTATAAAGAAATTCAAAACATATTTCCTTTCTTTTCATCAAGAGATGTTAGAAACATTCAGTCTGCAATTTCTTTGCGATTAACAGATTTTGATTTAGAACAAGATTGGTTCGTTAATCCTGAAATTTACTTTAAAAAAGATTATCAAACGAAGTTTAATATGTTACAAGAATTAATGAAAGCCAATATGAAAGGCCTCGATTTTTCTGAAATTAGAAGACAAGAAGTTGTCAGATATTTAGACAATGTTGCAACTATTGCAGATACCGATTTTAAACGTAAAGTTGATGCAAGAGTAAATCAATTGAATATAGATTTAGAAGCGAGAAAAAGTTTTGAAAATGGAAATTAAAAAGAAAATTAACAACGTTTCATCAACCTTAAAATCTAATGGTTGGGGAAAATTAGAAGACATAAATTTTGACTATACTTTTGAGAGTGGAACATCAAAAAACCTAACTTTCGAGATTTATGGTAAAAGTGATGGAATTGCCATTTTGTTATTCAATCCTAAAACTAATAAAGTAATTTTATCCAAACAATTTAGAGTTCCTGTTTATGTTCACGGATTTTCTGATGGATTTTCTATTGAAGTTGTTGGTGGTGCAATCGATAAAGATGAATCTCCAGAACATGCTGCAATTCGCGAAACTGAAGAAGAAGTTGGGTACAAAATAGATAAAGTTAAAAGAATAAGTACGGTTTTTTTATCTCCAGGAATTGTAAACGAAAAAGTGCATCTTTTTATTGGTGAATATGCTGATGAAAATAAAACCGAAAATGGAGGAGGAGTACTAGCAGAAGATGAAGAAATAGAAGTGTTAGAAACTGAATTCTCAGACGCTTTAAAAATGATAGCAACCGAAGAAATTATTGATGCAAGAACAATTATGTTATTGCAATATTTACAGATTAATAAACTGCTAAAATGAGTGGATTCGAAGAGTTTGATAATTATCAAGCTAAATTTGAAAAAGCAAGTATAGGAAGAAGAATAGTTGCGTCTGTAATAGATTTTATTATTTATTACTTTGTTTGTGTCTTTTTGGCATTAGTTTTAGATAATTCTTCTGAAAGCATTTTTAGCTTTCATTTAGAAGGTTTTTCAGCTTTAGTGGCATTTTTAATTGGTTTTTTTCTTTGGCCAGTAAGCGAAGGAATTTGGGGACAAACTATAGGAAAACGTTTTATGGATATTAAAGTGGTTTCTAAAGATTATACTGATGTTAATATGGGGCAAGCTTTTGGTCGTTTTGTTTTAGGATTTATTGATTGTTCTTTTATTAGCGGAATTATTGCTACAATAATAAATAAAGACAACCAGAGAATTGGAGATATGGCTGCAGGAACATTTGTAATTAATAGTAAATATAAAGAATAAAAGAAGATGTTATTTTTTAATAGGTAAGAATAACTTTTAAAAAACTCAGAGATTCTCAGTGATTTTTTTCGTTGATTATCAGTGAAATAAGAATATGCAAAAACTAATCAAAGCCAATTTATACAGAAGCGAACTAATTCCTATTAGCGGAAAATTAGTAGAACGTTATAATAAATGTTTAGTAAAATTAGGTTTTACAAAAACCAAATTAACATCATTTTCTATAGACGGAATTGGTTGGAGTCCAGAAATTGCAGAAGAAAAGAGCGAGGTGTTTTATTTAAATAACGGGGAAGCAAATCCGCATGCAATAATAATTACACCATTGCAAAAAGGATTGCCAATTTACAATCCATTTCATTCTTTTGATGTAGAACTGATGAAATTAGTGTTTAGAACACATCAACAAAAAATTCAAAATATAACAAGAGATTCTGCACTTTGTATTGATTTTGATCAAAGTATTGATGTTTTTTACGAACCTTTAGATGTATTAAAATATCAAGATGTAGAAATCAAATTTCATTTAATAGATAATTTGCACAAAGCAAAAGAAGAACAATTAAAACTTATAGAAACTTTTCATAAAGACAATAATTTTATTGATGAAAACTTGCATCAAAAATTATTAAAATCAGCAAAAAAATATGGCGATTTAAGAGAAAGGGATATTAGTTTAGAGTCTATTATTTATACATCAGATTCATTTTATACCAAGGCGTTTGGGGGTGTCTATTTGTTGAGAAACTTTATAAAACCAATTCTTGTTTTCGAAAATCAAGAAGCTTATAAAGAAGCAATAAATGACACAACTTACGACGTGTTGATGTTTCATATAACACAACCAGAATTGGTTACACAATTAAGAGATCACGTAATTATTGAGTGTGATTTAACTAAGGAAGTTACCTCAAAAAGATACGAGCGAATTAAGAAATTTATTTTTGGAGAAGCTTTAAAAGAAACACAACATCCTGTAAATGATATTTTAAAGGATAAAATGTTATTTAAAAGTTATTTGAATAAGGTTGATATAAAAACACGAAAAAAAGTAATGAGTGTAGAACGATATTTGGAGAAAAAACAAATCAATCCAGATATTAAAATTAAAGATATTGTAGATGAAGAATTTTATTTTTCATTACACAAACCACATTCATCATTAAGACCAAATCATCAAGATTTAATTTGGAAACTGTTGATAAACATTGCTCCAAAAGATGTGTTGTTTTGGTATTGGTATGATAAAGAAAATTTTTATGCAAATTTTAAAAATTGGGAAGAATCAAAAAAAGATTGGGTTGTAGAAACTATTAGTAACAATTTCTAAAAAAAAAGACTAACTTTATAAGGACTTCAAAATTTAAAATTATGACATTAGAATTAATTGTATTTATAACCTCAATTTTATTTGGAGTTGTTATTTATTGGAGAGAATCTCAAGGAAATGGAATGTATCGTTTTTTTAATAAAATAATGAATTCTAAAGAGTTACAAATGAAATTAACAGATAAAAAAGGATTTGTTTATCAGCAATCATTTTTGTTAAGATTGGTATTTGTAACCTCTTTGTTTTTGATTGTAATTGTTATAACTCGCTTTTTAATACCTATTGATTTAGCAACAATTTCATTATTTGCATCCATGATTTTTGGAACATTGATAGGAACATATATCGCTAATTTTATTTTTAAATCTAGCGAAGTTATAGAAGAACAATCAGAGTCTTTTGAAGTAAAACTTGATGAAGTTCTAGAAAAAGGAAAAGACTTTATTGACGATTTACAAATCAAAGATGCTAAAGAAGAAGTAGCGATAAAAAAAGAAACACCAAAAACGGATAAAAAAAGTGCAAGAGAACGTCTAAAAGATAAAGGATTTTTGAAATAGAAGACCTTTATTTGGTTGTTATTAAAGAAAAAAAGTTTATTCGTGGCAAAATATTAAAAAAATGATAAAAACATATTGGAACAAAGGTTCAAAACAAAAGAAAAGAGTCATTATATTTAGTATAATATTGTTAGCATTATTATTCTTTTTAAGAGACGATTATCAACCTGTATTATTATTTATAAGAAAATTTATTTTTATTATTTTACTTTGTTTTACTGTTCTTTTCTTCGGATTAAGAAAGTTCAGAAAATCAGTAGGTGCAGGAAAAAGAATAGGAATTTTATTGCTATTAACCATGTTTTTTACACTTATTTATTTTGTAGGTTTTCATTACAATATGTATGATTATATGAAAACGTACAATGTTTATAACAATTTAAACCGTTATGAAATTGTAGAACTTCCGCTAACACAAAACGAAAGAATTCAACCATTAAGAAATATTTTTTCGATGGCAAATGAATCTGTAGGCGAAACCAAAGATGTTTCTTTACCGCATTTGGTAAGAGTTGATGGAAAAAACCAATGGACAATGGCAATTCAACCAACAGAAAAATATGTTTGGCAAGGTATTAAAGACAATACAGAAGAGGTTTTTTCTGTGTCAAGTACAACACCTTTTCCTCGTTTTTCATCAGAAAATAGAATTCCGGTTACATTCTCAATTGGTGAATCTTTAAAGTTTAGTAGAAATACGTATAATGCAGTTGTGCAACGTTTAAATCCTTGGATGTTATTCAACTACGAGCCAAGTGACACCTATTACATGAAAAACGACAAAGGAGCTTGGGTTGAGGTTGTAAGTTTAATAAAATGGAAAGGTTTCTTTTTTCCGTATCCAACTTTTGGTGGTGTGATGGTTATAGATAATGGCGAACACGATTTTAAAGATTATTTAGAAAGAATTACAATAGGAAAAGGAACCTATATTTCTCCTGAAGAAATGAAAAACTTTGCATATTTAACAAGACAAAATACGCTGGCAGAAAAAGTATCTCGATTGCAAGCAGAAAGTTTAAAGTTTTTAGCAGGTTTTTCTGATCCTTTACCTTGGAACATGAAAAGTGCAGTGAAAATCCCTATTGCTCCAAAAGATCAAAATGCACAACCTTATGTTACAGATTTCGATTTTTCAGACACAAAAACAGACGCATATAGTGGCTTATATCATTGGTTTGGTTTAGAGCCTGTTGGCGATGAAAGAACAAGTTTAAGTTACAGTGTTTTTATTCCTGCAGACGGAACAAATAAGTTTTATTATTACGATCATGCATCAAAAAAACAAGGTTATGCAGGCGTTTCTGCAATGCCATTAAAAGTAAAAGAATCTAAAAAAGAATACGATTGGAACTCAAATACACCCGTAGAATTTAGACCTTATATTAAAAATATTGCAGGTAGAAAACGTATGTTTTTTCTAGGAACAGTTTCTACAATTAGCAATAATAATCCAGAACAATTTGATGGTTCTGCAACGCCAGATTTAGCGTTGGTAGATAGTGAATATAGAGATGTTGTTTGGATAAATGCTAAAAAACCAAGTACTTGGAATGAGGAGTTGTACAATCAATTAAACGAAGCTTGGCGAACCAGTGAAGGAGCGAATGTGTATTTTGAAAAAGAGAAAACTATTTTAGAAAAAAATCAACAAATATTAGATTCTATTAAGTTAATTTCTAAGCAAGAAAAGAGTGTAAAAGAAATTCAACGTTTGCAACAACAAATAGATTCTATTAAATTTAATCAGTAATTTTTGTAGCTATTTCCAGCTTTTATTACTCGCTTTTTATTTCTGCTGATAAAAATCAGCAGAAATAAAAGAGCTCAAACATGCCATTCAATCAGGGCTAAACTTCTTTGAACTTTTTGTTATACATAAAATGAAATACTTCCTTGGATTTATTTTCCTTGGTAAATAGTTTTTTATTTTGTAAATTTGTATAGAATTTTAAAACATTCAAGATGAAAACTTATAAAAATATTTATTTCATTTCAACAGGATTATTATCATTGTTATTACTTTTTTCAGCGGGTATGTATTTCTTCAATCATGAAGAAGTAGCAAAAATGTTTACTCGTTTTGGCTATTCAACAGATATCATTTACCCGTATGCAGTAGCAAAAATAGTTGGTGTTATTGCTTTGTGGTATACAGGTAATAATACAGTTAAATTATTTGCTTATTTGGGCTTTTTTATTGCATTTACGCTAGCTATTATTGCGCATTTAACAATAAAAGATGGAGAACAAACAGCAGCAATAGTTGCAATGGTTTTATTAATAGCATCATATTTTTCAGATAAAAAAATTAGGTATGAAGAAGGTTAAAAATTCAGAAGTAATTTTATCAAATAAAAACTATTTAGCAGAAGCAAAAACAAGAAATCATTTTTTAACAATTGATGAACCTGTAGCTTCAGGAGGAGATGATAATGGTCCAACACCAGTAGAATATTTATTAACTGCAGTAGGAGGTTGCGTTTCTATCACTTTAAGAATGTATGCAGAAAGAAAAGGTTGGAATGTTGGTAAAATAACTGTAAATGTTTTTCAAAAAGAAGAGCAAACATCAGAAGGAATTAAAAAATGGTTAGAAGAAGATATTTCTTTCGAAAATGAAATTACAGAAGACCAAAAAAAAAGATTATTAGTAATTGCAGGTAAATGTCCTGTTGCCAAAATGGTAAAAGGAGAAACTGAAATTGTAAGCAGTATTCAGTAAAATTAGTTGGCAGTAACAGTTTTCGGTAATCAGTTTGCAGTTCCAGTATGTCAGTTCGATTGATTTTTCTTTTTTGAAAAATAGTATCGAGAACAATTTTTAAAAATAAAATAAGATGAAAAAAATATTAGCATTTGCAGGAAGTACAAGTTCTACTTCTATCAATAAAAAATTAGCAACATTTGCTGCAGAGAATTTACAAAACACCTCTTTTGATGTAATAGATTTAAGAGATTTTACAGCTCCAATTTTTAGTGAAGACGAAGAGAAAAATGGTTTTCCAGAAGACGTAAAGAAATTTACTTCTATATTAGATAATTATGATGGTTTTATTTTATCATTAGCAGAACATAATGGTTCTTACGCAGCAGCTTTTAAAAATATATTCGATTGGAGTTCTAGAATTGAAGGGAAAATTTTTAGAGACAAACCTGTATTGTTAATGGCAACTTCTCCTGGAGGAATGGGGGGTAAGTTTGTTTTAGCAGCAGCAGAACAAAGATTTCCAAGACAAGGAGCAAAAGAATTAATTACTTTTTCTTTACCTAGTTTTTATGATAATTTTAAAGATGATAAAATAGTTAATGAAGATTTATTATCATTATTAGTAGAACAAGTAAAGCAATTTGAAAACTTTGTAAATTTATAAAATATGAAAATAGTTTTATACGGAAAACAAGGACACGCTTATACAGTTGCATTTAAAAATTTTTTAAACTCAACAGATGTTCCTTATACATACAAAGATATTTCTAAAGATGCAGCAGCAAGAGAACATAGCAAAGAGTTATATAAGGGTGTTGCGAAATTTCCAACTTTGTTTGTAGATGACAAAGTTTATTTAACACCAACTACAGAAGAATTTAATAAAATAATGCAAGATTTAAGATTAAGAGCATAAATATGGGAGACATATCTAAAGACATAAATTCTAAGTTTGATAGCAATAAAGTAAAAGCTTTAATCAACATAAAATATACATCCAATTGGTTAAATAGTAAGGAAAATGAATTCTTTAAACCTTATGGAATTTCTCCACAACAATTTAATATTTTAAGAATTTTACGAGGAGCAAAAGATAAAATTAAGGTGCAAATTGTTAAAGATAGAATGATAGAAAGAGCGCCAAATGCAACGCGTTTAATGGATAAATTGTGTGATAAAAACTTAATTGAAAGAGAGCGTTGTGAAGCTGATAGAAGAGTCGTGTATGTTAGGATAACAAACCAAGGTTTAGAATTATTATCAACTATTGATGATAATAAAAACATTTCTTTTCTAGATAATTTATCTGATGAAGAAGCCGCAACATTAAGTAATTTGTTAGATAAAATTAGATAAAAAAAATTTGATTAAATATTTTCCTCGGAAAATAATAACTTCTTGATACAAAATTTTAGAAAAATGAATTTCACTGGAAGTGACAGATTGTTATTAAAAGTGGTTAAGAGTTAGAACGCACTGTCAGTTCGAGTAATTCCGGTTTTTTATCGGAATTGTATCGAGAAGAAATATTAAATAATATGAAAACACTTAAAACAATTCAACATAAAGTAGCAAGTCCTTTAGTAAATATGGGACCAATAAAATTGCGTCAACCATTGCCAACAGAAGGCATTGAAAATGTAGATCCGTTTTTATTATTACATCATTATGGACCTTATGCAATTTCAGAATTCAACAATCCGTTTGATTTAGGACCACATCCTCACAGAGGTTTTGAGCCAATAACATTACTTTTTAAAGGAGAGCAATTACACAGAGATTCTTTAGGAAATGAAATAATTGTAAAAGCTGGCGATGTTCAATGGACAACTGCTGGTCGTGGAATTATTCACGCAGAAGGACCAACCAAAGAATTTGTGAAAAAAGGTGGCGATTTAGAAGGAATTCAGTTGTGGTTAAATCTGCCAGCTAAAGATAAAATGATACCTCCAAATTATCAACATTTGGAAGAAAAGCAAATTCCAAAAATATTTTCTGATGACAAAAAAGCACAGTTAAATATTATTGCAGGAAATCAAAATAAAGAATCTGGTTTGATAAAAACGCAAACTGAAGTAAATGTTTTTACAGTAAATACAGAGGAAGGAGGAAAGCTAGAAATTGAAATTCCAGAAAACCATCAATCTTTAATTTATTTGTTAGAAGGTGAAGTTTTGGTAAATGCATCAGAAGTTTTAAAGAAAGGAGAAAACCAAATGATAACTTTTAATCAAGATGGAAATACAATCAAATTTGAAGCAAAAAAACAAAGTACTTTATTGATTTTATCAGGAGTACCAATTAATGAAAAAGTTACCCAATATGGACCTTATGTAATGAATACGCAAACAGAAATTTTAGAAGCAATGCGCGATTATCAACAAGGAAAAATGGGATATTTATATTAACAAGGGGTTTAAACCCCTTGTAGAAATAACAAATAATTTTTACAAAGAAATCTTTTCAATCCTTCTAATACCGTTTCTATTCATGATCACACGATAGCGATTAAATTCGATACCTTCTTCTGTGTAATATTTTTGAATAATATTTATATGGTATATTTTATTTGCAATTTTATTGTAAACTTCTCCTTTTTTTATCAAAATATATTCCTTTTTAGGATTGTCCATATATTGAATAAATCGATGAAAATTTAGACGTGTACTATCTGTTAAACCAATTATTTTCTCATCAGGTAAATCATTTCCAAATTTTTCTGGATAGATTTCAATTTTCTTTTTATATTGTATAACGTGCTCATTTAGAGATTCTGAATCACTTTTAACAATCAAATCTATTTGTCTATATTTTTTTATCTTTTCGTTTAATTTTTTATAAGGAGCAAATGAGAACACCTCTTTAATCGATCCTACTCTTTTACCCAAAGAATTGGTGATATTTATTTTATAATTATAAAAAAGGTTGTTAGATTTACTCATAAATAATGAACCAAAAAAACCTTTTATTCTATCTTTTAGCATATAACCTACTACAAGTGCTATGAAAAAAGGCAAGGTAAAATTACCATAAACTTGTTGATAATAAAAAGCAATTCCAGTTGAAAAAATCATGGCTAATCCTGCAGCCAGCGCTAATAATGTCTGTTCAAAAACAGCGCCATCTTTACGAATGTCTTGTTTTAAAAAGAAAACACTATCAATGTATTTTTTTAATTGATTACGTTTAAACAGCAATTCTTCTGGATTGATATTTTTATCTTTTGGCGAATCATAACCCTTTTGTTTTTTATAATTTTGCTCAGAATTAATTAAGTTTACAACCTTATTAAGAATAAGAGATTTAAATTTATTGTTTTGTAGATAAATGAACAATTTCATCAATTGCAACTCTACAACATTACTTATATGTTCATCAGCATAAAAAATGGCATTCTTATTTTTTTCTTTTATGGTTGATTCTTTTACCGTAAAAACAACATGACTTCTAAATTTTAATAAAATTGAATCTATTTTTTCTAAAAAACTCGTAATATCATCAGGTGATACTTCTTTTTTTCTGATTAAAGAATCTATTTCTTTACTGATTAAACTGCTTAAAGTTGCAGCAAACATTTTTACCTGTTCTTTATAATGCGTATTATTTTTAACAGATTCATCTTTGATAAATTTTTCTGTATTATTTATTAATTTTTTAAACAGAGAATCTTCTTCAATATTTATATCATTTAATGTGTATTTAGGAGCATCATATTTTAGAAATAATCGAACATCATTATAAAATTTTGTAGCAGGATAAGTTTTGCTGTTTATATTTAGAGTATCAGCAAAGAAAAGGTAGGTAATTGTAGTGTATTTAGATCTTTTCTTTTTAAAAATAGTATCGTAAGTTACATTAATTACTACTGAAAATTTATCATGTATTTCTATTTTACTTTTTATCACAGCATATTTTGTATTAAGGAATCATGTACTTAATTTAATGATATTTTAGATTCTTGTTTTCTCAGAATTACAAATTTAATCCAAATTTTGAAGCAAAATGTAGAGTAATTCTTTTCGATTAAAAAAGACCTAAACCATTAGGTGTAATTCCCAGCCATTTAAAATAAGTCATTGCCATAAGTATAGAGGTAATCCAAGCAATAATCTGCATTGTAAATCCAAATTTAAAAGCATCTGTCATACTATATTGATTTGTAGAATATAATAGCAATGCGGGTTTACTATTAAAAGGCAATGTATAAACATGCTCAATGAGTAAAGCAACAGGAAAAGCAAGACTCATAATTGGGTAATTAAATCGTGTGGCAATACCAATTGCTATTGGAATAAAAATCATGGCTCTCATGGTTTTTGATTGCATAAATAAAGCACTAAAAATCATCGCTGCTGTTAGCACAACATACAATATCCAAAAAGGTGTTTCTGCACCAAAACCTAGAGCATCAAAAGTAGCATTTACAGAAATTGACGGAAGGTCTGTAACTTTAAAAGCTGCTCCTAAAGTATAAGCACCAGCAGAGAACAATAATAAATGCCAAGGTATGTCTACATCGTTCCAACTTACAATTCCAATTTTTGGCATTAAAGCCACAATTGCTCCAACAAATGCAACTGCTGTAGGACTTATTCCATGCCATTTATCAGTTACCCAAAGCGTAAGAATACTTACAAATATGATAATGGATTTTATTTCATTAAAAGAAACTTTTCCAAGATCTTTCAAATCTTTTTTAAGGCTATCCATTCCACCAGGAATACTCGGTTTTTGATCTTCTTTTTTTATTGGGAAGATAATTTTAGTTCCAATTATCCAGGCAATAAGCATTAATCCAAGAGCAACAGGGAATGAGGCAATCATCCATTGAGAGAAAAATATATCACTACCAATTGCTCCTGCAATTAATGAAGCAGCTAATAAGTTAGCACCAGAACCTGTTAAAAAAGAACTAGCTCCCATATTATTTTGAAACAAATTTTGTAACAAAACATTACGCCCTACATTATTTTGATTTCCATTTGAAGCACCATAAATTGCGGCAACAACCATAAAAACGGGTAATAATATTGCAGCTTTTGCAGTAGTTGCTGAAATAAATAAAGACAAAACAAGATTAATAACTAAAAAACTTAAAATTACCGAAGAAGCACTTTTACCAAATTTAATAATAAACCAAAGCGCAAATCTTTTGGCAACACCTGTAGCAACCAACATGCTAGCCAAAACAAAAGACATAATGTTTAACCACATTACTTTATGTCCCAATTGCGCGTAAGCAACATCTTCTGGTAACACTTTTGTTAAAACTAGTGTGATTATTAATATTAAGGATGTTAAGTAATTTGGAATAGCTTCTGTTACCCAAAGAATTAATGAGGCTACAAAAATGGCAAGCATAGCTTTATTTGAAAATATAAAATTTTGTAACCCAATTTCCTTAAAATTACTTTTAGCACTTGAGCTTAAAGCAGATGTATCTAAATTATCTAAAAAAGGAATTTTTAGAACATACAGTATAAGTATAAAAGAGATGATTGCTAAAGGAGCTCCAATAATCATAAGAACTCGTTCGAACTTAGATTTCTCCCTTTTAGGAAGTTTTTCCATTCGATAGTTTTTCATATCTAATACATCAAATCCGTTTTGTTGTAATGCGCTCATTTGGCTATTTTTATTTTACTGTTAGTAACCTTTTTTTATTACCAGTTTTTATACGGATTTTTCATTAACATAGAGTTGTAATATTTTACATCTCCAGTAACTTCTTTGCCTAACCATGATGGTTTTTTAAAGTCTTCATCTTCAGAATTCAATTCAATTTCGGCAACTGTTAAACCTTTATTTTCACCATAAAATTCATCAACTTCAAAAGTATGAGTACCAGATTTTACGTTAAATCTTGTTTTATCAATAACTCCAGGTTCACTAATTTTTAATAAATCTTTGGCATCTTCAACAGATATTTCTTTTTCCCACTCAAAACGAGATGCTCCAGATTTATCTCCTATTCCTTTAATTGTGATAAAACCTTTATCACCTTTAATTCTTATTCTTACAGTTCTTTCTGGCACTGTTGATAAAAATCCTTGAACTATTTTAGTTTGACTAAAAGATTCTTTTTTAAAATCATCATTTTTAACCACAAACTTACGTTCTATTTCTCTATTTTTCATTTTTTATTAATTTGCTAACGGTTTATTTATCCAACCAATTATTCTTTTTATTACTTGTAAATAATTTATGTTTTCACAGCCTTCTAATTGGCAATCTACTATTGTCTTTTTGATGTCTTCTAGCTCTGTAGATTCCGAATTAATAGTTACTACTTTTGCGCCATTAATTAGTACATTTCCCACTTCACATAATGTATTGTTTACCATATATCCAAAACGTTGTTTTTTAACTTTAACGCTTTGAAGATCTTTATGAGCATCTATCATTGCTAAAAACTCTTTTAATGTATATGTATTTTTAGTTAATGAAGGCATTTCAACTTTAAACGCAGGAAAAACGTCATTTTCTAAAACTTCTTTAGAAATAGGAAATTCACTTTTCATTAATGGATTCCATTGCTCTAAACCATCAACCGTTTGAATGTAGGTTTTAATATCCATTTTTCCATCACGAATTTTGGTGTTATTAATATCGTTTGTTTTAGATAAAATATAAATTTCTTCTGATTTTCTTTCCCAAACTTTTTCTGGAATTGGTACTGATAATCTTGCCATTCTTTTGGATGAATTATCAAAATTTTGCCCGAATGTTCTAAACTCAAAACGAGGTTTAGATATTTCGCCTATTTTCATTTCTGATGTTGCCATATTTTTTTCTTATTTTGGTAATAAACTATTACTTTCTATATCCGAAGATTTTAAACTTTAAATTTTTATAAACACTACTAGAAGAGTTACCACTTATTATTGTTTTTTTTAATACTGATATTTTATCAGCTTACAACTTTCATTATAAGCTGATAAAATATACTAGTTATTGAACATTATAAACATTCCAAAGTGAAGGATCTGCTTTAAAAGCATCAGATTCATCTGTTGTTCCACCACCAGGAGTATTATCTAATGACATTGCACCAGTATTTGAATAATAATATTCTGCAGTATCTGTAGCAATACGAATGTAGAATGAAACTTTTGCTCCAGTTTGACTTAATGATTCGCTAGCATCAGATAAAACATCTTTCAAATTTATTGTAACCCCTGTTTGTGTAAAAGAAGCATCATCTTCACCAGATACTTTATTTGCTTTAATATAAACAGGAGAATCTCCAACTGCAAAATACACTCTAGCTTCGTTAATTGTCTCTGTGCTAGTATAGGCTAAAACTAAATTAATATCAGTTTCTGGAACTGGGTTTGTAGGAAAAGTAATACTTGTTAAAGGTCCTTGAGTTGAATTAATAGTAGTTTCTACAACAGCATCATAGGTAATTGCTTCTACAGTATAACTTGGCCAAGTAGTACCTAAATCATGATTAAAGTCACTAATAACAATATCATCTGTATTCTTTTCTTCTTTCGGATAATAGGTTTTAGTGTCATCAATATATTCTACTCTTAAATAATAACGAATTACATCATCAGTATTTTGAGCAGGAATTACACCAGTAAAAATGTCTCCGTTTTTTGTTAATTCAACTTTCGTTTTATCGTCATTAACATCATCTTGTAATTGTCCAGGAAGTAAGTAATACAATCTAATTTCACTAACTTGTTCAGGATAATATGGTGATGCAGTAAATGTAACTTCTTCTCTATAACCTGCTTTTGCACCTTCGAATGTTAATTCTTTTAAACCTCCTTCAACAAGAAATTCGGCTGGTGAATTACTTCCATCTTCTGGATAATATGAAGTCATTCCTGTAATATCTGTAGCAACTACGTAATAACTAACTAAATCTCCAACTTTTGATGTAGGAACTGATGTTTTGTATTCACCATCAACCAAGGCCATTTCAATAGATTGTACACCTCCATTTACTAAATAAACTAATTTTACAGATGCAATACCATTGGCATCAGAAGCTGTAACTTCATAAACTTCGGTAAATTCTGTTAAAGGTTCTGCTATTAGTACAGGAGGATTATTAACATTGCTATTTGCAACTCCTTTTGAAGCACTTTGTACAGTCCAAATTTCTCCTCCATCAATTTCTCTTCCATAAGTTAAGCCAATTTGACTAGCCATATCTGGCGTTGTAATTTGATCAATTAATTCTCCACTAGCATTGTAAAGTGTTATTTCTTCTCCTCCTGATGAAATTTTAAAGTTTGTAGAAACATTGGAAACGTTAGAATCATCACAATCAAAAGTAACATAACTTCCAGATTCAATTGTAAGATTATCAATTATCCATTCTTGACTTGTGTCTGTTAATTTAAATCCTGATAAATCTACACTTGTTGTACCTTCATTATAAAGTTCAATCCAATCTGGCGAACCTGTAGACATTATTTCATTTAATTTTATGGTCGAAGTAGCAACATCAGGTAAATCTCCTTCATACACCGCGTCTTCTACACAGCTGGTTGCACTAAAAAGCACAAATAATAAGCTGTATAGTATGTAATTATAATTTTTCATTTTATATTGTTTTAGGTTTTGTTATTAAAAGTCTAGTTCAATTCTAAATTGTAATTGTCCATAGTCATCACCACCTTTACCTTCTGCGTCTACAACTTTAGTAGGATCTTTTGTTAGATCTCCATTGATATCAGAACCTACAAATAGTTTTCCTTTTCCATTAGCATATCTATCATGATCTAAATACGAGTAGTCAAGCATAAATTTAACATTGTAATTAAAGTGGTAGTTTAAACCTAAAGTATAAGCATTTGCGCTACCTCCATAAATTTCTGCATTTTGATCGTTAAGATCTATGTAATCAAAACGGAATGCTGCTTCAAGTTCTCCCTTTTTACTTCCTAAAGAAACTTGAGTAAATTCACCTTCATTTTTATTATAATTATATTTTCCTCCACTTAATAAAATTCCTGCTTGTGCATAAAAACCATTTAAATTTACATTTGATAAACCATTTGTTCTAGAAATATCATTTCCTATATATTCTGATTGAAACATCATGTTTTTATAAGCACCAGCTAATTCTACGTTATAAATAGTATTGTTTTCTACATTTAAAATATCGTCTGTATCTAAATATTTTTTACGGTTTACATTAGAAATTGATCTTGTACTAAATCTATAGCTATTTGGCACTTCAAGATCTGTTTTTGGTGTTCTGTAGGATGCAGCTACACCAATATGAATTACCTTATCAGCATCCAAAATAGGTCTAAAAACTGCTCTACCCGTAAACGAATAACCTTCATCTGTACCATAATCTTTATTTGCATCTTGACTCCATTCAACTTCTTCAAATGAACCTTGATTATTAAAATGTACACCTCCAGATAATAAATATGTATCTTTTATATAATTTGCTTGAAAACCTAGTTGACGAGAAGGTGCAAATTTTGACATTAATGAACGCTCAATAAAATTAACATATCTAGATGTTGTAGTTGTCTCCATAGAAAAACTTTCTCTAAAGTGACCCGCTTTAATATTAAGATCTCCAGCATCAGTTGTGTATTTAATGTATGCATCTTTAATTTCTGTTGCTGATCCAGAAAAATCGAAATCAATTTCACCATACCAATTTTTATGCATTATAACTTTCATCGCTACACGGGCACGTCTTATAGTAACTCCGTTTCCAATAGGATTATATGCATCTTTATCAAAGAACATACCTCCATCAAAATACACCCGATTATCAAACCAAAATTTATAATTTTTATCTTTTGACTCGAATGTTAATATGCTGTTTCTAGCTTCAGTATTTAATTCTACAGCCTCAACTTCTTGTCCGTATTGATTTAATGTAACAACTTCGTCGTTGTTTTGAGCAAATGATCCTATACTTAATAACATCATTGCGACTAATAAAATGTAAAGTTTATTTTTCATTTTTAATTAATTTTGCTGTTTTTATAACTTTCTACCTTTAATAGTGTACCTTTTTTTAATGCTTATTAGCACTACTAAATTTATAGACTAATCATATTTACCACAATGATGTAGGTCAGTGTGATTCTCTATTAAATTATTGATCATTGTCATTACGCATCTTAAAAAGTAGTTTATGTGTTTTTTGATTTTTATAAATACCAACCTTTCAATTATTTTGAGTTTTTTATTTTCAAAAAATAAACATATCTTGCAAAGTATTATGCATGCATAATAAATTTAATTAAGAAATTATGAAATATAAGCACATTTTTGAACCATTAGATTTAGGATTTACGACCTTAAAAAATAGAATTTTAATGGGTTCTATGCATACAGGTTTAGAAGAAGAAAAAAACGGAATTGATAGAATTGCGGCTTATTATGCAGAAAGGGCAAGAGGAGGAGTAGGATTAATTGTTACAGGAGGAATTGCCCCAAACATACAAGGTTGGACAGGTCCTTTTGCAGCAAGAATGTCTACAGAAAAACACGCAAAACATCATCAAAAAATTACAGAAGCAGTACATAAAGAAGGAGGTAAAATTTGTATGCAAATTTTACATTCTGGTCGTTATGGTTATCATCCATTTAGTGTTGCACCATCAAAAATAAAATCGCCAATAACACCTTTTAAACCATTTAAATTAAAAGAATCAGGAATTAAAAGAACAATTCGTGATTTTGTAAACTGCGCAGAATTATCAAAATTAGCAGGTTATGATGGTGTAGAAATTATGGGTTCAGAAGGATATTTAATTAATGAATTTATTGTAAAAAGAACCAATAAAAGAACAGATTCTTGGGGTGGAGAATATAAAAATAGAATGCGTTTTCCTATTGAATTGGTTAAACAAACAAGAAAAGCTGTTGGTAAAGAATTTATTATTATTTACCGATTATCAATGTTAGACTTGGTAGAAAATGGGAGTTCTTGGGAAGAAGTTGTTCAACTTGGAAAAGAAATTGAAAAAGCAGGTGCAACTATTATAAATACAGGAATTGGTTGGCATGAAGCAAGAATACCAACAATTGCAACATCAGTTCCAAGAGCAGCATTTAGTTGGGTAACAAAAAAAATGAAAGAAGAAATATCAATTCCGTTGGTAACTTCTAACAGAATAAATATGCCAGAAACAGCTGAGAAAATATTATCAGAAGGAGATGCTGATATGGTTTCTATGGCGCGACCTTTTTTAGCAGATCCAGAATGGGTTAATAAAGCTGAGGCAGAAAAAGCTGATGAAATAAATACTTGTATTGGTTGTAATCAAGCGTGTTTAGATCATGTTTTTGAAAGAAAAGTGGCTAGTTGTTTGGTAAATCCTAGAGCTTGTCATGAAACGGAATTAAATTATAATCAAACAGAAAATAAGAAAAAAATAGCCGTAATTGGTGCAGGTCCTGCAGGATTAGCAGCAGCAACAATTGCGGCTAAAAGAGGTCATATAGTTACACTTTTTGATGCTGATAAAAAAATTGGAGGTCAGTTTAATATTGCAAAACAGATTCCAGGAAAAGAAGAGTTTTATGAAACGTTACGTTATTTTAATAAACAAATTAAATTGCATAATGTAACTGTAAAGTTAAATACAAGAGTTTCTACGGATGATTTATTAAAATCTGATTTTGATGAAATTGTAATTGCAACAGGAATAAAACCAAGAGAGTTAAAAATTGAAGGAATTGAAAACAAAAAAGTATTAAGTTATATAGATGTTTTAAAATTGAAAAAACCGGTAGGAAAACGTGTTGCAGTAATTGGAGCAGGAGGTATTGGTTTTGACGTATCAGAATATTTAGCGCATGAAGGGGAATCTACATCATTAAATATTGATGCTTGGTTAAAAGAATGGGGAATTGATAAAACGTTAAAAGCTAGAAGTGGAATAGAAGGTGTAAAAGCTGAGGTTCATCCTTCACCAAGAGAAATTTTTATGTTTAAAAGGAGCAAAGGAAAATTTGGAGGTAACTTAGGTAAAACTACAGGTTGGATACATAGATCAACTTTAAAAAAGAAAAAAGTACAATTTATTGGCGAAGTTTCTTATACAAAAATTGATGATAAAGGTTTGCATTATACTCAAAATGAAGAAGCAAAAATTTTAGAAGTTGATACTATTGTTATTTGTGCAGGTCAAACTCCATTAAAAGATTTGTATCAGCCTTTATTAGATGCTGGTAAAAATGTTCATGTTGTTGGTGGCGCCGATTTTGCATCAGAATTAGATGCAAAAAGAGCCATTAATCAAGGTGCAAGGTTGGCTGCAGAATTGTAATTATTAGGGTTTATTTAACTTTAAGTAAGTAAGCAACCTTTAAATTTGTAATTATAAAATATATAAAAAATGAAGAGAATTTTAGTTGTTTTGATAGCCTTTGCAAGTACAGCTTTTTTTGCGCAACCTCCTGGAGGTGGTAATGGTGGTGGTAGAAGATCACAAGGTCAAGAATCAGACCAAAATGAAGAACAAAAAGTAAAGAAATTTAGTGCTAGTGATGTTGCTGGTGTTTTTTATTATGATATTGAAGAAGTTATAAAAAAACTTAAAATTAAAGATGAAAATAATCAATATTTAGTAAGTAAAGCTTTAAAAGATTATAATTTTAAAATTAAAGAAATTTCATTTTTAAATTCGAAAAAATTCTCAGATTTTGATTTAGCAGTTAATTCTGTTGTACAAGGAAATGATAGAGAAGCTAGTTTAGAAATGAGAAAAAAAGTTGGTGAAATAATTGGTCCAATAAAAGATGAAATTCATGAAAATGAAAAACAATTAAATGATACCTTAGAAAAATTACTTTCAGAAAAGCAACAAAAAAAATGGTTAAAATATCAAAAGAAAAAGAAAGAAAGTTTACAGCCTAAGAAGTCAGATAACGAAAATAGAGAAAGAGCTAGATCTAATTCTAGAGGAACAAGAAGACAGTAATAAATTACTTTAAATCCTATGTTTACATAGGATTTTTAATTTTCTGAATCTTTATTTAAATAAAAAATAATTGTCGATATTTGCCACGAATCTAACTAAATAAGAAATATGGGAATGAATAAAAATGCTGTCCTTGGTTGGGCAACTCTTTTAATGTTAATTATGGGTGTTATACTTATATTATTGGGAGCTTATAGATATAATGATGTTGCTGGTTGGGGGTTTGCAACAGTAGGAATTGGTTTTTTCTGTATTGCGTGGGTTTTCAACGCTTTAAAAGGGAGAATGTAAAATAAGTCTACATTTTTTAGTAGCAAAATCCATTTATAATTTTATAAAATATATATAATGAGTGATGATAAGAAAGTAATTTTTTCAATGAATAAACTTTCAAAAACCTATCAATCTACAGGGAAACAGGTTTTAAAAGATATTTATTTAAGTTTTTTTTACGGAGCAAAAATTGGAATTCTTGGTTTAAATGGATCAGGAAAATCAACTTTATTAAAAATTATTGCTGGTGTAGAAAAGAATTTTCAAGGTGATGTAACTTTTGTTCCTGGCTATAAAGTTGGATATTTAGAACAAGAACCACAATTAGATCCAGAGAAAACAGTAATAGAAGTTGTTAAAGAAGGAGTTGCAGAAACTGTTGCTATTTTAGATGAATACAACAAAATTAATGACATGTTTGGCTTAGAAGAAGTGTATTCTGATGCTGATAAAATGGAAAAATTAATGAACCAGCAAGCAGAACTTCAAGATAAAATTGATGCTGCAAATGCTTGGGAATTAGATACAAAATTAGAAATTGCAATGGATGCTTTAAGAACTCCAGATGCTGATAAAAAAATCGGCGTATTATCTGGAGGAGAAAAAAGAAGAGTTGCTTTATGTAGATTGTTATTACAAGAACCAGAAATTTTATTGTTAGATGAGCCAACTAACCATTTAGATGCAGAATCTGTACATTGGTTAGAGCATCATTTAGCACAATATAAAGGAACTGTAATTGCAGTAACCCATGATAGATATTTCTTAGATAATGTTGCTGGTTGGATTTTAGAATTAGATAGAGGCGAAGGAATTCCTTGGAAAGGAAATTACTCTTCTTGGTTAGATCAAAAATCTCAAAGAATGGCACAAGAAAGTAAAATGGCTTCTAAACGTCAAAAAACTTTAGAGCGAGAATTAGATTGGGTTCGTCAAGGAGCAAAAGGTCGTCAAACGAAACAGAAAGCGCGTTTGAAAAACTATGATAAGTTAATGAGTCAAGACCAAAAACAAGTTGATGAAAAACTAGAAATCTATATTCCTAACGGACCAAGATTAGGTACAAATGTTATTGATGCAAAAGGTGTTTCTAAAGCGTTTGGAGATAAATTATTGTACGAAAATTTAGAATTTAATTTACCGCAAGCAGGAATTGTAGGAATTATTGGGCCAAATGGTGCTGGTAAAACTACAATTTTTAAAATGATTATGGGAGAGGAAACTCCAGATGCTGGAAGTTTTAATGTTGGAGAAACTGCAAAAATAGCTTATGTAGATCAAGCGCATTCTGATATCAATCCAGAGAAAACAATTTGGGAAAACTTTTCTGATGGTCAAGATTTAGTAATGATGGGCGGAAAGCAAGTAAATTCTAGAGCTTATTTAAGTCGTTTTAACTTTTCTGGAAGTGAGCAAAACAAAAAAGTAAATACCCTTTCTGGTGGAGAAAGAAACAGATTGCATTTAGCAATGACTTTAAAAGAAGAAGGAAATGTTTTACTTTTAGATGAGCCAACTAATGATTTAGATGTAAATACATTAAGAGCATTAGAAGAAGGTTTAGAAAATTTTGCAGGTTGTGCAGTTGTAATTAGCCACGATAGATGGTTTTTAGATAGAGTTTGTACACATATTTTAGCTTTTGAAGGAGATAGTCAAATATATTTCTTTGAAGGTTCTTTTTCTGATTATGAAGAAAATAAGAAAAAACGATTAGGTGGAGATTTAATGCCTAAACGTTTAAAATATAAAAAGTTAATTAGATAAATAACTGTTTATTTAAAGAAAACAACAAAAAATCTCAACTATAATAGTTGAGATTTTTTGTTGTCTTCTTTAATAGTTTGAAGAAAAATTATCGAAATATTTTAGAGAGCATAAATAAAAATAGATCATCACTTTTAAAAGTTTCGCGTATTTTTTTAAAAGCAGTGTGCATATGTGCTTCTACTGTTTTTACCGAAATATTTAATTGATTTGCTATTTCTTTATATTTTAATCCTTCAAATTTATTCATTTGTAAAATTTCTTTACTTCTTTTTGGTAAAGAATCTATAGCTACTTTTAATTTTAAAATACGTTGTTCTATTATTTCATCATTGTCACTAATTCTATCACGTAAAGCACGTTCTTTAATTTCATCAAAAAAACTTTCCTTGTGTTTTTGTTTTCTGTAAATATCTATATAACTGTTATATGTAATCTTGTATAAAAAACTTTTAATAGATTTTTTAGTGTCTATTTTTTTTCTATTTGTCCAAAGTGTTATAAATACTTGTTGTACTATGTCTTCCGCTTCTTGTAGGTCGCCTGTAAAAGTATTAGCATAATTTAAAAGCTTTTTATAATAGCGATCAAACAATGTTCTAAATGCTTTTTCATCGTCTTTCTTTATGTTCTTAGCTAGCGTAAAGTCTTCTAAAAAAGATTTCAAATTAAGTTTTATTTTTTTGAAAAAGCAAATATGATAAAAAAAAACAAAATTTAACTAAGGGTTTAATGTTAAATGAACGTATTGTTAATATAAATTTAATAAAACAGTTGTTCTGTTGAAGAAAATAATAATAAAATATATCGCCAATACAATTACAGACCAAGAGATGGAATCTCTTAGGTTGTGGCTGAAAAAGGAAAAAAATCAAAATACATTTGAGCAATATATAAAAGCTTTTTATGATATAGATACCGCAATGAATAAACCAGATCTTGATGCAGCTTATAAAAAAATAAAGCTTTCTATTGATTCTAAAAAGAAATCTAAATTAAGAGTTCTACCAGTTTGGTCTAGATATGCAGCGGCGGCTGTGGTTGTATTTATATTTTCATATATATATGTTTTTGATAATAAAGAGCAACCTGTAGAGGTTTTAAACACTTTTGTAACTACTGTAGAATCTGGTGTAGATAAAGCAACTTTAACATTAGATGATGGTTCTAATATTATTTTAGAAGAAGGTAAAGCGTATAGCAATAATACAGTAGCTAGTAATGGAGAAGAGATTATTTATAAAAAGGAGCAAGAAACAATAATTAATCTAGATGATAAAGTTGAAACAATTAAGACAGAACCTAAAATAGTTTACAATTATTTAACAACTCCAAGAGGAGGAGAGTTTCAAGTTATGTTAGCCGATGGAACGCACGTTTGGTTAAATTCTCAAACAAAATTAAAATATCCTACATCATTTAAAAAAGGAGTATCTAGACAAGTAGAACTTGTTTATGGAGAAGCTTATTTTGATGTTTCATCAAGTAAAAACCATAACGGAGCTACTTTTAAAGTAATTTCTAATTTACAAGAAGTAGAAGTTTTTGGAACAGAATTTAATATTAAGGCTTATAAAGATGAAGCTAGCGTATATACTACATTGGCAGAAGGAAAAGTAGCTGTTAGTAATTTTGCTTTTAATGAAAATTTAAAAGTAGGACAACAATCTATCATTAGTAAATCAACAGGAGAAATAACTATAAAAACGGTTAATATTTACAATGAAACAGCTTGGAAATCTGGTGTTTTTTCTTTTAAGAATAAATCGTTAAAAGAAATTATGAAGGTCTTATCTCGATGGTATGATGTAGATATTGTTTTTGAAAATAAAGAATTAGAAACGATTAAGTTTAATGGTGTTTTAAGTAAAAAAATGACACTTGAAGAAATTTTAAGCCCTATTAAAAGAAACTCTAATTTAAATTATATCGTAAACGATACCAAAATAATTTTAAAATAAAAAAAAGGGATAAAGTAAATACCGCTCAAAGTACATCGCTTTATCCCCAAAGAAATATTAATTAAAATGATTAACTAATACTTTACAAATTTATGAAAATTAATTTTACTCAAGAGTGGCTCAAAAAGCAAACTCAAAATTTTATTATGAGGACAGTATTTTTATTATTTTGTTCTACAGTATTTAGTTTTACTTCAATTGACGTCATCTCTCAAAATGCGGAAATTAAAATAAATCAGGATAAAACCGTAACTGTAGATCAAATATTTGACATTATTCAAGCACAAACAGATTATACTTTTATTTATCGTTCTGATATGTTTATTGATTTACCTCGTGTAGAGTTAAAGAAAGGTGTTGTTAAAGCAAAGAAATTATTATTAAAAGCAATACCTAGAAGGTACTATAATTTCGAATTATTTAAAGACAATACTATAGTAATAGAAAGAAATACTATTTCTAGAAAAGTAGATGTTAGTGGTAAAATTATTGATGTTAATAACAATCCACTTTCTGATGTAAATGTAATTGTTAAAGATTTAAACCTTGGAACCTTTACGAATAAAAATGGGGAGTTTTTGATGACCATACCTCATGAAAATTTTAAATTAACTGTTAGTCTCTTAGGATATAAAACAGTTGAGATTGATTTGTCTTTAGAATCAAACTTGTCTAATATTAAAATTACTCTTAAAGAAGATTTATTAGGATTAGATGAAGTTGTAGTTACTGCAAAAAAAACAGTAAGTAGAGAAGGTACATCTACCTATAAAATAGGTAGCCAAGCTATGAAACAAGTTCAGGCTATGAATTTAGGCGATGTACTTAGTTTAATTCCTGGTAATAAAATTGAACAAACAAACTTAACGTCTACAAAGCAAGCAAATTTACGAAGTGCCGTAAGTTCTGATGTAAACTCTTTTGGTACAGCTATTATTATTGATGGCGCAGCAATTAGTACAGATGCTAATATGCAAACAAAAAACTCATCTACTTTAGATGGAGGAAAAGCAGTTGTTGGCGGCGGTGTAGATTTAAGAAGTATAACATTAGCTAATGTAGAATCTGTAGAAATTATTACAGGTATTGCCTCACCAAAATATGGTAATTTATCATCTGGTGGAATTTTAGTAAAAAGTAAAGTAGGTAAATCTCCTTATATTGTTTCTGCAAATGTTTCATCAACAAATTATCAAGCGTCTGTAGCAAAAGGATATGAATTAAATAAATTTGGTGTTTTAAATACAGATTTATCTTACGCGTATTCTTCTGGATCGCCAACAGAACGAAAGTTGTTTTATCAAAGTTTTAATTTAGGACTTCGTTGGAAATTACCTGTATTTAAAGATGTACAATGGAATCATTTTACTTCTCTAAGAATAGGTCACTCAGATGATGGTAATCGTCATGAACCAGAAGAAGTTTTTAAAAATGAAGCTGATGTAAAAAGTACTTCTTTTCAAGCTACACTGTCTGGAGATTTTAGGTCATCATTTTTAGGAAAAGTAAGTTACAATTTTAGTGGTAGTGTTGTAAATCAACATTCTTTTTATGATACTTATGTTATTAACGGACCTTTTCCTATTATAGAGTCTATAGAAAGTGCAACTTATGCTACTACATATTCTGCAAATGCATTTAATCAAACAAGAGATATAAAAGGTAAACCAATCAATTTAAATGGAAGAATTGATGCTTCTCAAAATGCAAGTTTTAAGAGCTTCGATTTTAATTTTGAAACAGGTTTGCAGTATTCTTTTGATGACAATACTGGTAGTGGTAGAGTTGCTACAGGAAATATTGCACATACACAAGATATTGCAGGAAGTAGATCTGCAACTTTTGAGAAAATTCCGGCTTCTAAAACTTTTTCAGCTTATCATCAAACAATTATAAAACGTTCTGGAGATGCTTCTAAGCAACAATTAAATTTAGGACTTAGGTATGATAATATGTTAGAGCGCTATAACTTGCTGTCTCCACGTATGTCTTTTTCATCAAAGCATAATAATTTTACAGCTAGAGGAGCTTGGGGAGTTTCTTACAAGGCACCAGCAATGGTACAATTATATCCAGGAAGGGCATATATAGATTATATCAATTTTCAATATTATGCAGAGAACCCAGAAGAACGTTTAGCAATTGTAACAACCTATGTATATCAACCCACAAACGAGCATTTAAAACCTAATTATTCAGATTTAAAAGAAATTGGTTTTGATTGGTCACCTTCTTTCATGAATTTTAATTTCACCTATTTTAAAAAAGATATGCGTAGAGGTATTTCTACAACAGATGAGTTGTTATTATTGCCAAAAGCTGTTTATGAAGTGGTAGATGCGCCAATAGGTGTGCAACCAACAGTTGAACTTACCGGAGAGGTAAATAACATACCAAGAACGGTAAAAGTAATGAATAACAATTATTACGTTTTAACTAATGGAGTTGAAGCGACAATAAGTCCAGAGAAAATAAAAGCAACAAATACACAGTTTAATTTTAGATATAGTTATTTAGAAAGTGTAGTAACAAATACAGGTTTTGATATAGATAAATCTAATTATGTTGTTGGCGATAATTCTGTAAGATATGGTGTTTATGATAATTCTGTAAGAAAGTCTATTAGAAGTTTTGGTACTTTAACATTAATACAACATATACCTTCTTTACGTTTCGTTTTAACCCTTTCTGCAGAACTAAACTTTAAAGAAAGTAGCCAATATACGCGTACAAATATATATCCATTTGCATATTATGATATAGATGGTACTTATATAGAAATTCCGGAAGAAAACAGGATGAATCCAGAATTCGACGATTTAAAAAAAGATGCAAATTCTTATATTTCTGATTCAACTCCATTTTATAGTAATTTTAATTTGCAGATACGTAAAGAAACTAAACAAGGGCATTCTTTTAGTTTTTACGCCAATAACGCTCCATGGAACAACCCAACTTATGAGTTTTTAGGAAGTAGAAGAACATTAAATAATAAAATATCAGTAGGGTTTAATTTAACCTTATTAATTAAATAGTAATTCAATAAAAATAAATCAATAATAGTAAAACAACAACATGAAAAAAACAATTTTAAAACAACTAGGTTTAACAAAGTTAATTGCATTATTCCTTTTAATATCTGTAACAATTAGTTGCGATAATGAAGATGATATTCCTAATTTAGGAAATTTAGAAATTCAAGTAACATTGGCAAGTGGTCTTAGTGATATATCTTTAACAGATATAGATGTAACAATTACACAGACGATTGATAATTCTACTTTAACAATGAATACAGATGCAAATGGTTTGGCAATTTTTTCTGATATTCCTGTAGGAACTTATACAGCAGTAATAGCACATTCTACAGACGACTATACTTTAAGTGGTACAGCAAATAATATAATAATTGCAAAACAAGAAACGGTTGCAACCACATTAGAAGTAGATGCAGTTAACCAAGACGGAGGTTTGGTGCTTAAAGAAATTTACACATCAGGATCTGGTTTTGTTACTCTATTTAAAGATTCATTTATTGAAATTTTTAATAATTCATCAGAGACTTTATACGCAGATGGTATGTATATAGCTAATTTATTTGGAGATTCTGGTGCAACAGGGAGCGTTTCAGTTTACAGCGTATTAACAGATGAAAATTATGTGTATACAGATGTGATGAGTCAAATACCAGGAACAGGAACAGATTACCCAGTAGCTGCTGGTAAGAGTATTGTAATAGCACTTAATGCAATTAATTATAAAGAAGCTAGTGCAAATCCAGATGGAGAGTTAGATAATACAGATGCAACTTTAGAGCATTATTCTATAGATTGGTTAGAAGCACAAGGACGTGCCGGAAATTCTTTTTTCGAGTTTGATAACCCAGCAGTACCAAACATGACCAATACGTATATGTTTGAAGGTACTAACTTTTTTAGATTATCTACACCAGGAAGTATTGTTTTAGTTAGTAGTGATGCAACTTTTGATGCTTCTAGTATTGTAGATTATACAAAACCAGGATCTACTACTACCTATAAAATAATGAAAATTTCTATTGAAAATGTTGTAGATGGTGTAGAGATTTTAGATAATTCAGCAGCGGCAGATTTTAAACGTATGCCTTCTTCTATAGATGGTGGATTTACATATTTAACTGCAGATAGAGCTGTTTCTTATACAGGTATAAGTAATAGAAGAAAAATTGATGAAGTAGCTACTGCTCGTTTTGGTAGAACTATTTTATTAGATACAAATAATTCAACTATAGATTTTGAAGCAATAGATTTTCCAGATAAATATGGTTATAATGAATAATAAAATAAACCATGTAACAATAAAGAGAGTGTTTTTAACATTCTCTTTATTGTTTATTGTGTTAAATAGTTTTTCTCAAACAGCTAGAACTTTAAATAGTTTGTCAGTTATTGAGAGAGATTTTCAATTTGAAATGTTTGAAAATAGGTATTTTCAAATACCATCGTTAATCAATCAATCTAATCTTACAAAGTTTTCTTATGGAGAAGGTAAGTATTTATATGCTGAGGGGAAATTAAGGCATCCGCAAGAATATAAAAAACAAAACGGATTGTATTTAAAAACGGCTTCTTTGGCACCTTTAGAAAACACCAATTGGACTTTTTATGGTGGCTTAGAATATTTAAATACTAGAATAGAAGATGTAGAAAATAATTTAACCTATGGTATTTCAGAATATAATTCTCCATATTATTTTTTTCAGAAAACAACAGGTTTATGGAATCATCAGAATTATAATTTTGAAATAAGTGCAGCTAATAAACTAAACTCTAAATTAAGTTTAGGTGGTTATTTAAATTATGATACCAATTTTTATTTTAGAAAAACAGATACTAGAAATGAGCTAACGGCTTTAAAAATTAATGGAAAGCTTTCTGCTAGTTATCAATTTAACAAAAAGCATTTATTGAGTTTAGCTGTAAGTACAGAATTTTTTAAAACAGATTCTGAACTAGGAAACAAGTTTCCAGAAAATAACACAGAACTTACTGCAAATTATTATTTAAACACCGGTTTAGGTTCTTATATTAAAAATATAGATAACGGCTTTCAAACCAAAAGAGTAATACCTCAAATACAATTGTATTGGCTTCTAAAACAAAATAATTGGGATTTATCTGTAGAAAGTGCTACCAAATATGGCGTAGAACGATGGATTGATAAAAACATTGTAAGGTTAGATGAGAACGAAGAGTTAACGAAGTATAGTTTTTTAAATCAGCAATTTAATGTTGTTTTTAATCAGTATCATAAGAACCGTTTAGTTTCTATTAATTTAAATGCTCAATATTTAAAAGGAAAAGGTAAAGTTTGGCAAGAAGTTGGTACATATTATGCTAAAAACTTTAATGCTACAAACTATAATTTTAAAACAGAAGCTACTGTTTTATTTTATAAAAAACTATTAAATAAAGTAAGTTTAGGTGTAAATTATTTTAATGTAGAGCAGTTAGATTTAAACTATGCATATCAATTCGATTATCAATTTTTAGAACCTAAAATAGCTGTTGGCTTACATAAAGTGGTTTCTACTAAATGGGCGCTTTTTACAAATATTTCTGGGTTATATCATCATGTTTTAGATATACAAAACAACCCTTATGCAGCCAATAATATTTATGTAGACTGGATTGGTAATAGTGTTGCAGATTATGTTGGTACAAGTTCTTTTAATCTTAATACCAAATTAGGTTTTGATGTAAAACTTAAAAATGAAAATAAATTAGAATGTTCTGTAACTGGAGATTATTGGAAAGCTACAAACTTATCTAACGAAACAGTTAATTATATTTCAAAAAGCGATGATTATTTAAGCTTGGTTGTTGGTCTTAAACTCTATTTTTAATTGAAATGCAAACTTTCTGATGTAAGAATTAGTAGTATTTAAAAAATTTAAAAACAAAAAAATGAAGTCATTATTTAAAATAGTCATCTTTTTTATTCCGCTTTTTATTTGTGCGCAAAAGATGAATAATGTTCATTTAGAAGAATATGATTTAGCAAACGGATTACACGTTATTCTTCATAAAGATGTAAATGAACCTAATGTAATTGTTGGTACTAAATATCATGTGGGATCTAAGAATGAGGAAGTTGGTAAAACAGGATATGCTCATTTTTACGAGCATCTTTTATTTCACGGAACAAAAAATATCCCGCAAGGAAAATTTGAAAAAATTATTTTAGATGCTGGTGGATATTGTAATGCATATACCAGTTATGATGTAACTTATTATTATCAATTATTGCCTGCGCACGAATTTAAATTGGGGCTTTGGGCAGAATCAGAAAGAATGTTACATCCGGTAATTACGCCAGAAGGAATTAATCGTGAAAGAGAAATCGTAAAGGAAGAAAAGAGAATGCGTTATGATAATAAACCTTTAGGAAATTCTTATTTTGAAATGATGTCTAAAATGTTTTCTGATGAAACTTACGGACATAATATGATAGGTTCTATGAACGATCTTAATGTGGCTTCTAAAGAAGATTTTGATGCTTTTTTAAAAACATATTATATTCCTAATAATGCCTGTTTAGTGGTTTCTGGTAATATTGATATTAAGGAAACTAAAAAATGGATAAAACTTTATTTTAAAGATATTCCTAAAGGGAAAAAGATAAAAAGGCCTAAAAATTTTGATAGAATCTCTGGACTTGAAAAGCATACAGAAAGAACTGTAAAAGGTTTAAAAAATGAATCTATATTAATAGGGTATCCATTAATGTCACAAAGTAATTCTGATGCTTCGACAATGCAAATAATAAGTGCTATTTTATCTGGAGATAGAGATTATTCTTATTTCGAAAATCATCTAAATATAGAAAAAGATACAATTATTAAGCGCATTAATGCATCAGCAGATTTTTGGGAAAAAATAGGCACATTGCGTATTACTGCTACTGTTAAAAATAAAAATAGCGAGTCATATTTACAAGAAAAAATAGAAGAACAATTAACATTATTAAAAAATGAACCTGTAAATCCTGTTTTATTACAACAGGTAAAAAAACAATTCGAAGCTATTTATGTAGATTATTTTTATCACGCAGAAACATTTGCAGATAAGGTTACTAGTTTTTATCATTTATACAATAAGACATCAGATATTAAAAATTTGATAGAAAATATAAATAAAGTAACAAGTAAAGATATTCAGCGAGTTGCTAAAAAATATTTAGATAAAAAGAATCAAGTAGTAATTGTTTATCACCCAGAATAATTTATCAAAAAAAATGAAAAACATTTATATATTAATATTTGCCATTTGTTGTAGTTTTAAAACGTTTGCTCAAGTAGACCGTTCTATGCCACCAGAAGCAGATGAGCCTGCAAAATTAAATGTAGGTAAATTAATTCCTATTCAACTAGAAAATGGGCTTCGTGTTTATTTGGCTCCTGTAAAAGATTTTCCAAAATTTACAATATCAGTAAATATAGAATTACCAGGTTATGATGAGGAAACTCGACTAGCAGAAAAGAAAATTTTAAATTCTGCGTATTCAAATAAATTATCAGAAAAATATCCTAACGGAGAAATTGATTCTATAGCCAAGTATTATGGTGCCATGTTAAATGCAAGTATGAATGGCGGTACAATTAAAGGTATGAAACAAGATATAGATCTTTTATTAGATGTCTATGCAGATGCATTATTACATCCTGTTATTACTGATAAATACATACAAAAAAGACGAGAAGAACAAGTAGAGAAAGATCGTAAGAAAACGACTAAAGTAAATACACGTAAAAAAGAATTTTCTGTTGAAAAAATTATAGATTCCTTATTATTTGGAAGTGAAGAAAAAGTTGCAAAAACAAAAAAGACAGTAAAGGCGAACTATAAAGGTTTAACAATTTCTGATATCGAAAAGTTTAAAAATGATAGAATTGTATCTAATAATTCTTTAATAGTAGTTGTTGGAGATTTTACAGAAAAAGAATGTAAAAAATTAATGACGCATTATTTTGGTGCTTGGAAACCTGGAGAACCTTATGTTAAAAATAGCCCGATAACAAAAAAAACTTCTATTATTAAAAGAAGAAAAATAGTGGTTGTAGATGCGCCAAATGCGGTACAGTCGAAGATTTCTTTTAGATGGCATTTAGGAGATGCATATACTTATTTTAATGATGATTTAAAGCTACAAGTATTAAATGAAATTTTTGGTGCAAGTCAGTTGTCTTATTTATATAAAAATTTAAGAGAAGATAAAGGACTTTGTTATTTTATAAGATCTTCTGTTGGCGCTTCTGCGGTTGGTGGTAGCGGAAGTGTAAGTACAAGTGTTCGTAATGATCAAACTGCGTATGCTATAGAAAACATTATTTTAGAAATGTTGCGATTAAGAAATGGAAAAGTAAGCGCTTCTGATTTAAAAATTGCTAAAAATAGTTTAATTGGTAGTTATACACGATCTTTAAATGCAATTGCGCCAATTCCTTATATTACGTTTGCTATGCAAAAGGATTTATATCATCTTTCAGATGATTACTTACAAAGCAAAGTAGAAAAATATTATGAAGTAAATGTAGATGATATTATGGCTATGTCTCAAAAATACATAGATCCTTTTAAAACTGTTATTTCAATTAAAGGAAAAGTTTCTGAACTAAAAGGAACTCTAGAAAAATTTGGAGATGTAATGTATTTTGATCAGAAAGGAAATAAAATTGAATAAAACGAATGCTTTCCCCTTAAACTTTGTCAGTTTAAAATCTCAGGTTAATTAATTTACCTGAGATTTTTTTTACCTCATTTATTGTGAATGTTAAAATTACCAGTTATAGAATATAGAATTTAAAGCTTTATTGTAAATAAGTGTTGTGCTAATTTATGTTGATTTATGCGTTAAGTTTTAGCTCTTTTTTAATTTGATTAAAACTAACTATTTATAGCTTTTATCATTCTATTATTACCAAATAAATCTTTACGCAGTTCAATGTTTTTAAAACCCTTTTTTTCTAACATTTTTACCGTTTCATTCCCTAAATATTGATTAATTTCAAAGAAAAGTAATCCGTTTTTAGTAAGCTGTTTTTTTGCCAAATCAGCAATTTTATCATAAAAAATTAACGGATTTTCATCAGAAACAAACAATGCTAAATGAGGTTCGTTTTGTAAAACATTATTCTGTATTTCTACTTTTTCTAATTCTCTAACATAAGGCGGATTAGAAATTATAATATCAAATTGTTTAGAAAGAGAATTCGTTTTTAAAATGTCTGTTTCTATAAACTCAATTTCAACGTTATTTAAATCAGCATTTTTTTTAGCAATTTTTAATGCATCAGAAGAAACATCAATTGCAGAAATAATTGCAGTTGGTAAATTTTTTGCTAAAGAAATTGGTATGCAACCTGTTCCGGTTCCAATATCAAGAATATTTAATGGTTTACCTACTTTTAAACTCTCTAATTTTTCAACTTCTAAAAGAATCCATTCTACCAATTCTTCGGTTTCTGGTCTTGGAATTAACGTATTTTCATCAACCAAAAAAGGAAATCCATAAAACTCTGTATTGCCAATTATATATTGAATTGGTTCTTCATTTTTTAAGCGTTCTAAAGCGTTTTGTAAAAGTATAAATATATCGTACGGAATTCTAAAATCTGGTTGTAAAGTAATGTTGATTCTTTTTAAATTTAGAAATTCATCCATCAAAATAAAGAAAAAAGAATCTATTTCTGTTTTAGGATAAATGTCAGAAAGTTTTGTAGAAAATTCTTCTCTATAAAGACTTACTGTCATAAAAGGGTGTAATGGTTTTTTATTCACTTTTATCGTTTTTAAAAAATTATAGTGTTTTTATCATCCAAACATTACACGAATAATGACCGGTGTTTCCTATAGGTTTATCAAGATTTACAAAACCATTTTTTTTATATAATGCTCGTGCAGCTTCCATATAAGGTAGCGTTTCTAAATAACAATTTTCAAATCCTAAATCTTTTGCTTTTTTTAAACAGCAGGAAATTAGTTTTTTACCTAAACCTTTTCCTCTGCTAATTGGTAAAAAATACATTTTTTGAAGTTCGCATGTTTTACCATCAAAATTATCTAATTGTGCAATTCCTGCGCCGCCAACAATTTTATTATTGTGTTCAATTACATAGTAAGTAGAAGTTGGTTTTTGAAAGTTTTCAAACATTAAATCAGTTGCTTTATCTTCATAAGCAGTTCCAACTTTTGGTACACCAAATTCTATTAAAACGTCTCTAATTACTTTTGCAACTTGTGCATTATCTTGATGAATAATTTCTCTTATGATAAAATCTGTACTTGACATTTATTACTGTATTTTTGCAAAAGCAAGTTACCTATTTTTTTAATATTTTTTGATGAAAAAAGCACTCTATTTTTTAGGATTATTTTTATTTTTATATAGTTGTTCTGTTAAAAAACCGCCAGTTTTTGTAAAGGTTGATGACGTACAAGTTCTTAGTTTTTCTTCGGATACAATTCGTTTGAAAGCAAATGTATATTTTAAAAATCCAAATGATGTTAGTGGTAAAATTTCTACGGATGATATTTTAATATTTGTAAATAATGTTGAGGTTGCTCAAGTTTTTTCTGATGAATTTAAAGTTCCTTCTCGTAGAGATTTTTCAATTCCATTAACAGCAAATATATCTACAAAAAGAATTTTAAGTTCTGATAAAAATGGTGTTTTAGGAGGTTTAATCAATTCATTTTTAACCAAAAAAGTAAATGTTAGAATTACAGGGAAACTAGATTACGTTGTTTTTGGTTATAAAAAAGAGTTTATAGTAGATAAAACAGAAGAAATAAAAATTAAATTTTAAGCAGAATTTATTGCAGCTTTTTATAATTTATGCACATTATTAAAAACGAATTTTACATAAAACGTTGTTTACAAATTGCCAAAAACGGAATTGGTTCTGCACGACCAAATCCTAGTGTTGGAGCAGTAATTGTATATCAAAATAAAATTATAGGCGAAGGATTTACTTCAAACTATGGAGGAAATCATGCAGAAGTAAATGCTGTAAATTCGGTAAAAGACAAAGCGCTTTTAAAAGAAGCAACCATTTATGTTACGTTAGAGCCTTGTTCTCATTTTGGTAAAACGCCACCTTGTGCAGATTTGTTGGTAAAACATAAATTTAAAAATGTAGTTATTGGTTGTGTAGATTCTAATTCTCTAGTTGCAGGTAAAGGAATTGAACGTTTAAAAAATGCCGGAATTAATGTAATTGTAGGTGTTTTAGAAGCAGAATGTAAAGAGCATCATAAACGATTTTTTACAGTTCAAGAGAAAAAAAGACCTTTTATAATTTTAAAATGGGCAGAAACTACAAATGGTTTTATAGCTCCTTTAAAAAGAAATTTACAAGCTCCTGTTTGGATTTCTAACAATTATTCGCAACAATTAGTGCATAAATTTAGAAGCGAAGAACACGCAATTTTAGTTGGTACAAATACAGTTATTGCAGATAATCCTAAATTAAATGTTAGAAGTTGGTTTGGCAACAATCCAATAAGAGTTGTATTGGATAAAAATTTACGAATTCCAAAAGAAATGAATGTTTTTGATGGAAGTGTAAAAACAATTGTAATTACAGAAAAAGAAAATTGTCATTGCGAACAGTGTGAAGCAATTTGTTTTGAAACTATTGATTTCTCTAAAAACGTTGCTAAACAAATTGTTGCCGTTTTACAAAAACATCAAATTCAATCTGTAATTATAGAAGGCGGTACACAAACATTACAAACTTTTATTGATGCCAATTTATGGGATGAAGCAAAAGTTTTTACAGGAGAATCTTCTTTTAAAAACGGAATAAAAGCTCCCGTTTTTTCTGCACAAATTACATCAGAAACAAGAATTAAAAACGATATTTTAAAAATATATGAAAATGATTAAAAACATCATCTTCGATTTTGGAGATATTTTTATCAACTTAGATAAACCTGCAACGTATAGAAAAATGGCAGCTTTAGGAGTTACAGAAATTACAGAAGAAATGATTGGCGTTTATCATCAATACGAAAAAGGTTTGATGACAACAGCAAATTTTATCAATTTTTATCATGATAAATTCGGAATAGAAAAAGCAGACTTAGTAAATGCTTGGAATGCTATTTTGTTAGATTTTCCTAAAAAACGTTTAGACTTTTTAAAAGAATTATCAGCAAGTAAAAAATACAGATTATTTTTGTTAAGTAACACAAATGAATTGCACATAAATTGGGTTAAAAATTCTTTAGGAGAAGTTTTTTATAATGAATTTAAAAACTGTTTTGAGCAATTTTATTTATCGCACGAAATTAATTTTAGAAAACCAGATAAAGAAATTTATGAGTTTGTTTTAAATACAAATAATTTAGTTGCAGATGAAACTTTGTTTGTAGATGATTTAAAAGAAAATACAGATTCTGCGAGTACATTAGGTATTAAAGTTTGGAATTTAATACCAGAAAAAGAAGAAGTAACCAGTTTGTTTGATAAAATTTAATTAATTGATTTATTTATTTTTAAGTGTCCTTTTTTCTACAGGGTTATTTGTTGTTTTTAAATATTTTGGTATTTATAAAGTAGATGTTTTAAAAGCAATTTTTGTAAATTATATTATTGCTTTAACCTTAGGTTTTACTTTAGCAGAAAGAAGCTTTTCTATTGTAGAAGTGCCAAAACAGCCTTGGTTTTTTGGTGCTGTTCTTTTAGGTGCTTTATTTGTTTCTATCTTTTTTATTATGGCTAAAACAGCGCATATAAACGGAATTTCTGTGGCTTCTGTTGCAGGAAAAATGTCTGTAGTAATTCCTGTGTTTTTTGGGGTATTTCTGTATCGTGAATCTGTTACATTCTTAAAGGTTTTAGGAATAATAATTGCGTTAGTGGCTGTTTATTTAGCTTCTGTAAAAGAAGAAAAAACTGCGCATAAAAAAGCTGGTTTATTGTTTCCTGTTTTATTGTTTTTAGGATCTGGAATAATTGATACTACTTTGAAATTTGTTCAATTTTCTTATGTAGAAAAAGAAGATGTTTCTATTTTTTCTGGAAGTTTATTTGCTTGTGCAGCTTTCTTCGGATTAATTATTTTACTGATAAAAACTATTAAAAAGAAAGAATCTTTTGGAGTTAAAAATATTATTGCTGGTGTTATTTTAGGTGTTCCAAATTATTTTTCTATCGTTTTTTTGATAAAAGCTTTACAAACGGAAGGTTTTGAAAGTTCAACCTTATTTACCATTAATAATGTTGGTATTGTAATTGTATCAACATTAGTAGGTATATTAGTTTTTAAAGAACAGTTTAGCTTAAAAAATAAAATTGGCGTTCTGTTGGCTGTTTTAGGAATTGTAATTGTAGCTTTGGCTTAATGGAAACAGACAGCTATAAAACTATTTTAAAGCCATCCGAAGAAACCCTTTTTAAAGTAAAAGGAAGTAAGTTTTTTGGGTATGCATTTCCTGTTTTAAATGAAGATAATGTAAAACAATTTTTAGAAGAATTAAAGAAAAAACATCACTCTGCACGGCATTTTTGTTATGCTTATCAAATAGGAGTAGAGAATATAAAATATAGAGCTAATGATGATGGCGAGCCAAATAATTCTGCAGGTTTGCCAATTTACGGACAAATACAATCTTTTGAAGTTACTAATGTTTTAATTGTTTCTGTTCGTTATTTTGGTGGAACAAAATTAGGCGTTGGTGGTTTAATTTCTGCTTATAAAACTTCTGCACAAATTACTTTAGAAGCATCAAATATTCAAGAAAAGACAATCGATGTTTATTATCAGCTAAATTTTCAATACGATTTAATGAATGCCGTTCAAAGAATCATCAAAGAGAAAAATATAGAAATTATAAAGCAAAAATTAGAGGTAGCTTGCGAGTATGTAATTTCTATCAGAAAAAAAGAAGCTGAAGCAATTTTTACGATTTTTGATAATTTATATAAGGTAGAAATTAAAGAATTAGAAACCTAAACTTGTTAATAAGTAGTCTGGACATCTTGCTGGTTTCATCGTTTTCATGTTCATAAATGCCAAAACAGAACTTCCTGTACAAATAAGTTCATTATTTTGATTGGTTATTTTATATTCAAACTCGATTTTTACCATTGGTTTTTTCTTTAAAAAAGTTTCAATAGTTAATAGATCGTCATAAATTGCAGATTTGATAAAGTTACAAGTTAAGGAAATTACAGGAAGCATTATACCGCTCGTTTCCATTGCTTTGTAGGTAACTCCCAGTTTACGAAGCCATTCGGTTCTGCCTAATTCAAAATATTGAGCATAATTACCGTGGTAAACAACGCCCATTTGATCTGTTTCTGAATATCTAACTCTTGTTTTTGTAGATGATTTCTTCAATATTTATAAATATTAAAATTTTTGACAGTCTACGTAAAAAATAATTAAGAATCAATAGCAATTAAGTTTTTTTATACTGTTTTTTATTCACACTTTTGTAGTGCTTAAGAAAAAGAGAGATTATTGGTGGTTTTCACCATATTTAAGAACCATAGAATTTACTATATTAATAAATGAGTTTCACTGCTGAATCCGTATGGACAGACTGTTTATCTTTTATAAAAGATAACATTAAGCCTCAAGCCTATAAAACATGGTTTGAACCTATAAAACCTGTAAAACTTTCTGGAGAAGCGTTAACTATTCAAGTGCCTAGTAAATTTTTTTACGAATGGTTAGAAGAGCATTATATTAAATTATTACGTGTTGCATTAGTAAGACAATTAGGAAATGAAGCCAAATTGATTTACGATGTAAAAATGGAAAATAATTACAGTAGTAATAGACCCCAAATTGTAAAAATTCCTAGTTCTAATAGAGATCCTTTAAAGCCACAAAAAGTTACTGTGCCTTTAGATTCGTCTAGTAAAAGGGAACTAAGAAATCCTTTTATTATACCAGGTTTACAAAAAGTAAAAATAGAATCTCAATTAAATGCAAATTACAGTTTTGCAAATTTTATTGAAGGCGATTCTAACAGATTAGCGCGTTCTGCAGGAATGGCAGTTGCTAATAAACCAGGTGGAACTTCTTTTAATCCGTTATTAATTTATGGTGGTGTTGGTTTAGGTAAAACACATTTATCGCACGCAATTGGTGTAGATATTAAAGACAAATATCCAGATAAAACTGTTTTATATATTTCTTCGGAAAAATTTACACAACAATTTATAGATTCAGTAAAATCGAACACCAGAAATGATTTTATTCATTTTTACCAAATGATTGATGTTTTAATTATTGATGATGTTCAATTTTTATCTGGTAAAGCTGGAACGCAAGATGTATTCTTCCATATTTTTAATCATTTGCATCAAAATGGTAAACAAGTTATTTTAACTTCGGATAAAGCGCCTGTTGATATGCAAGATATTGAACAGCGCTTATTATCTCGTTTTAAATGGGGATTATCAGCAGAATTACAATCGCCAGATTATGAAACTAGGATATCTATTTTACAAAATAAATTGTACAGAGATGGCGTAGAAATGCCAGTAGATATTATTGAATATATTGCGAAAAACATTAAATCTAATGTAAGAGAGTTAGAAGGTGTTCTTATTTCTATGATTGCTCAAGCGTCATTTAATAGAAAAGAGTTTTCTATAGAGTTAGCGAAACAGATTGTAGATAAGTTTGTAAAAAATACTAAGAAAGAAGTTTCTATAGATTATATTCAAAAAGAAGTTTCTAAATATTTTGATATGGATGTTGCTACTTTACAATCTAAAACTAGAAAAAGACATATTGTTCAGGCGCGTCAATTAGCTATGTATTTTGCAAAAAGATTAACTAAAACTTCTTTAGCAAGTATTGGTAATCAAATTGGGCAAAGAGATCATGCAACAGTTTTACATGCTTGTAAAACCGTAGATAATCTTACAGAAACTGATAAACAATTTAGAAAATACGTTGACGATTTAACTAAGAAGTTAACGTTCTAAAAAAATATTTTATAATGATAAATGTACTTATGGTTTGCTTGGGTAATATTTGTCGTTCGCCATTAGCAGAAGGAATTTTAGTTTCAAAAGTAGATAATAAAATCGTTTTTGTAGATTCTGCCGGAACAGGAGCTTATCATATTGGCAATCTGCCAGATGTTCGCTCTATAAAAGTTGCTAAAAAATACGGAATAGATATTACAAACCAAAGAGCAAGAAAATTTTCAGTAAAAGATTTTGATTCTTTTGATTATATTTATGTGATGGATGAAAGTAATTATCAAAATATTTTGATGTTGGCTAGAAATACAGCTGATGAAAACAAAGTACATTTGATTTTAAACGAAACACATCCAACTAAAAATTTATCAGTTCCAGATCCTTATCATGGAGGAAATCAGGGTTTTGAAAATGTGTATAAAATGTTAGATGAAGCTTGCGAAATTATAGCAAACAAATTGTCTAGTTAAAATGCTTTTTTATTAGTAAAAATCTAAAAAAAAGCTATTTAAAATATAAAAAATGATTGGTAAACTCTATTTAATTCCCACAACTTTAGGAGATACAGAACCTTTAGAAGTAATGCCTTTATCAGTAAAAAATGTAATAGATCAATTAGATTACTTTATTGTAGAAAATGAAAAATCTGCAAGAAGATTTATAAAAAAAATAACTCCAGAAAAAAAACAATCTTCTTTGCACATTATGTCTTTAGATAAATATGCAGAAGAAATAGAAACTTTAACCTATTTAGATGTTTGCCAAAAAGGAATTAGTGTTGGTTTATTGTCTGAAGCAGGAGTTCCTGCAATTGCAGATCCTGGTGCAAGTATGGTAAAATTGGCGCATCAAAAAAATATACAAGTAGTTCCTTTAGTTGGTCCTTCGTCTATTTTAATGGCAATGATGGGGTCTGGAATGAACGGACAAAATTTTGCTTTTAATGGCTATTTACCAATTGACAAAGGAGCTAGAAAAAATGCGATTAAAGATTTAGAAAAATTATCTAAAGACAAAAATCAATCGCAAATTTTTATAGAAACTCCTTATAGAAACGAAAAAATGTTTACTGAGTTAAAAGATACTTTAGCACCAATAACGCATTTATGTATTGCCGCAGATATCACATTACCATCAGAATATATAAAAACAATGATGGTAAAAGATTGGAAGCGTCAAAAGCCAGATTTACATAAAAAGCCAGCTATTTTTATAATTCAGAAGTAATTAAGCTTTTGCGTTTTTGTCTGCCTCGATATTAGAAACATCATAACCGCCAAACTTTTTTAAATAGCTTTTAATTGTTGTTCCGTAAGCATCAGAAAAACAATCTTTACCATTACTTCTTAAGTAATTTTTTACATTACCAGCTCCACTTAAATGAGCAGCAGCTAAAATTCCAGATTCTGTAATTGTAATTCCGTTAATTACTTTTCCTACAGAGCGTTTAATGTCTTTTCTTAAAATCCATTTATTAACTTTACACAAAGCAATAAAAGCTTGTTCTTGTAATTCTGGATTTAGTAAAAAATCTCTAGTGTTATAAATATTTAATCGCTCTAAAGTTGTTCTACCAAATTGATATTTGCCTAAATAACCTAAAGTATTTACTACAGTATATCTTCCTTGAGATTCTTTAAATGCAACAGCTTGTTTAAAAGCTACAAAGTTTTTTTGTAAGTATGGAATGTTATACTCTAAATACTTTGGATATGAAACCGGTTTGTCTTCTTCTAAAGTAGTTAAAGAAGTTGTAGTTGCTAGTACTACAATCGAACTACTTAAATATAAAAACTTTTTGATTACCATGTAATAATTCTACTTTCTGTTTTGCGGGGGCAAAATTAATACATAAAATTAAAATGATTGATAATCAATATGTTAAAAAATATAAAAATTATTGTAATCGAAGTATATGACAATTTTCATTATTGATTTACGATTACTAAATGGTTTCGTAATGTGATATTAATAAATAAAACGCAATTATTTAAGAATTTAATTTTTATCTATTTACACCTTGTTTATTTAACCAAATATGATATTTAGCGGCATTATTGTTATGTTGAGTAAGTGTTTTTGCAAAGGTATGATACCCAATTTTATCAATACTGGCGCACATGTACATGTATTTGTGCTTTGTTGCATTTAGAACTGCATCAATGCTAGAAATGTCTGGCATTGAAATTAAAGTTGGTGGTAATCCAATATTTTTATAAGTATTATATGGCGAATTTATCTCTAAATCTGCCGTTAAAACTCTTTTTACGGCAAAATCTTGTCCTTTTTGTTCTCTAATGCTATAAATAATTGTTGGATCTGCTTGTAAAGGCCAGCCGTATTTTAGTCGATTTAAATACAAACCAGCAACAATTGGGCGTTCAGAATTTTTTGCAGTTTCTTTTTGAACGATAGATGCTAAAGTAATAACTTCTTCTTTAGACATTTTTAAAGCTTTGGCTTTTTCTAATCTTGATGAATTCCAAAAACGATTGTATTCTAATAATAATTTATCTCTAAATCCATCAGCAGAAACATTCCAATAAATTTGGTAACTATTAGGAATACAGATTTGCAAAACAGATTTTGGTGTAAGTTTATTTTCTGATAAAAATTTTGCATCAGTAAAAGAGTTTAAGATAGATAAGGAATCAATTTCTAATTGTTCTGCAATTCTACCAGCAAATTTCTCTAAAGTATCTTGATTATTAAAAGAAACATTTAAGGCAGTTTGATTACCGATTCTTAACATGTTAACAAGATCGTTGTTAGACATGCCTTCTTTTAAAATATATCTTCCGCTTTTAGGTTTCGAAAAATTCTTCTTTGCTGCAACTAATAAAAAAGTACTTGGGTGTTTAGAATATTCAGCTATTTTGTCTTTAATATTTACCAAACTATCTGTAGAATACACAAAAAGAACAGTTTCTTTTGTAATCGCTTTTCCAAATATTTTCTGATAATAGTTGTATCCAATAATTCCACCAATTAATAGAACGGTAATTATAGCAGTATATGTAAATTTTTTACCCAAGGTATTTTATTTTTTAATTGAAATGCAAAACTACTCTTTTATCAACTGAAATAAAACTTCATCCTTAAATTTTCCTTCGGATAAAATCCAATCTTTTTTGATGCCAATTTTTACAAAGTTATGTTTTTTAAATAAAGTTAAGCTTTTATCATTATCTGTGGTAATAGTTGCAAATAATTGATGTAATTGTAAATACGTAAATGAATAATTTATTAAAAGAGATAAAGCTTCTGAGGCAAAACCTTTTTTTTGAAAATCAGGATGAATTAGAATGCCAATGCCAGCTCTTTTGTGTTGCGGATTAAAATCAAACAAATCAATCATTCCTATTTGTTTTTTTGTTGATTTATCTTCAATTAATAAACGTAGTTGTTTGCTTTCGTAGATATCTAAATGTGCATTTTCTAAATACTGTTTTAAAATGTATTTAGAAAATGGAGTTTGAGTATGGCTAACTTCCCAAAAAGATTCGTTGTTTTCTATTTGATATAGAAATTCTAAATCTTCTGGTTCAAGAGCTCTTAAATTTATTTTTTCTCCTATAAGTGTATTCATTATATTTCTAGACTTCCTTTAAAAACAAATTTTGCAGGTCCTTTTAAAAATACATTTTTGTAAATACTATTTTCTTCCGTAAAAGAAACTTCTAAAACGCCACCTTCAACAGGTAAAGAAATTAAATTGCTGTTTGTTTTGTTCGTTTTGTGCATTGCAATGGCAACCGCTGTAACTCCTGTTCCGCAAGCTAAAGTTTCATCTTCAACACCTTTTTCATACGTTCTTACTCTAAAAGTACTGTCATTAATTTGCTGAACAAAGTTTACATTACTTCCTGGATTTTCATAAGAATATCTAATTTTTTTTCCGTTTTCAAAAACAGGATATTCATTTAAGTCATCAACCAATTCTACATGATGCTGTGTGCCTGTATATGCAAAAACTGAATTTTCATTTACTTTTATTTCATCAACATTAATCATTTTAAGAGAAATAATTCTGTTATTAATGGTAGCAAAATGTTCACCATCAAAAGCGATAAAAGTAGTTTCTGAATCAATAATTTCTAAATATTTAGCAAAAGCAACAGCACATCTTCCGCCATTTCCACAAAAAGTTTCACTTCCATCCGCATTAAAATAAATCATTTTAAAGTCGAAATTTTCATCATTTTCGATTAAAATAATTCCGTCTGCACCAACACCAAAATGTCTGTCAGCCAAATGCGAAATAATGTCAGTATTTTCTTTTGGAAAGATTTTTGTTCTGTTATCTATCATCACAAAATCATTACCAGTTCCTTGATACTTGTAAAATGTTAAATTCATAAAACAAAGATACTAATTTCAAGTATTAAAAAGCTGTGTTAAAACGTGGTTAAAATCAGTTAAAACTAAGTTAAACAGATTTTTTGAAAAAGTTTAATCTGTATATTTGAGTAATGAATAATTAAAAATTTAGAATTATGAAGAAATTTTTTGGTTTATTAGGAATGGCAATTTTAGGAGGCGCAATTACTTTAGGTGGTTACAAAATGCTTTTTAAAGACAATGTAGTTATTGAAAGGAATGTGCCAGAAAAAATGCAAACAGTTCAAACAAATTATACGCCAACTATTGATGGTCATTCAACAGCAGTTGCTGCATCTGCAATAGATTTTACTATTGCTGCAGAAAAATCTTTAAATGCGGTTGTACATGTTAAAAACACAGCAATTAGAACACAATCAAACCCTTTAGATATTTTCTTTGGTAACGGAAATGGAACACGAAAATATGAGCAAGTTGGTACAGGAAGTGGTGTAATCATTTCTTCGGATGGTTATATTGTAACAAATAATCATGTTGTTGATAGTGCAAACGAAATTGATATTACCTTAAATAATAAGAAAACATACAGTGCTAAATTAATAGGGACAGATAAAGAGAATGACATTGCGTTGTTAAAAATTGATACAGAAATGGATTTGCCTTTTGTGCCTTTTGCAGATTCTGATGCTATAAAAGTAGGGGAATGGGTTTTAGCAGTTGGTAATCCGTATAATTTAACATCAACAGTAACTGCAGGAATTGTAAGTGCAAAAGGTAGAGATTTAGAAGGTAACTCTGCAATTGATTCTTTTATACAAACTGACGCCGCAGTAAATCCTGGAAATAGTGGTGGAGCTTTGGTAAATACAAGAGGAGAATTGGTAGGAATTAATACTGCAATTTCTTCTAAAACAGGTTCTTTTGTTGGATATTCATTTGCAGTTCCATCAAACATTGCAAAAAAAGTGATTGACGATTTACTAGAATTTGGCGCTGTACAAGAAGCGGTAATTGGTATTCGTTTTTCTCCGGTTGATAATGATAAAATAGAAGGCGTAAAAATAATGGCTGTAGAAAAAGGGCAAGGTGCAGCAAAAGCAGGATTAAAAGAAAATGACATTATAGTAAAAGTAAATAATATTGATATTACTAAATTCTCTGAATTAAGAGGTCAATTAACAGCAAAAAGACCAGGAGAAACTGTAAATATTACTGTTGATAGAAGCGGAGAATTATTAACAAAAACCGTTAAACTAAGTAAAAAAGAAAAACAATATATTTCTAAATCTTTTAATTGGGAATTAAAAAACTTATCAAAAGAAGAATTAAAAAGAAATAATATTAAATACGGAGTTAAAATTATTGAAACAGGAGACAGAGATTCAAAAAACAGTTTAAAGAATTTTATCATCACAAAAATTAATGATGAAGAAGTTGAAACTGCAGAAGAAGCCGTGAAACTTTTAGAAAGTGTAGCGAAAAGTAGATATTCTATTGTATTAGAAATGGTAAATACAGAGGGGGAAAAAGAAATGTTACGTTTTAGATAATTTGTTAAAATAAATTTTAATAAAGAATCCTGATTTAAAACATCAGGATTTTTTTATGTACTAAACTTTTATACGAAATCGATTTCGTGTTTTAAAAAAAAGAAATACTTTTACATTTATAAAAATTACTAAAAGAACTATGCTAACAAATTTAGATTACGAAAAAGAAGTTGCTATACAAGCAATAACAAGAAGAGCTACTATTAAATTTATAAATATTGTAAATGATTTATGGTATGATAAATCGATAGAATTAGTGTTATTTAGAAATCCATTAGTAGACAAAAGAGCGAGTGAAGTTTTAAATTTAATTAATTATGCTAAAGAATTTGTAAACAAACCAATTACAATTATTGATGCGTTAAATATTGCAAAAGCAATTCAGAAAATAGATTTGCCATCCTCAAAATTAGATATTGGTAAATTAGCTTATGAGTGTCATTTAAATCCAAAAGGGTGTGAAGACAAAGTAGCTTTTGTACAAAAGCAATTAAAAAATGCAACCGAATTTAAAGACATTACGCCAAAAGATGTTGTTTTATATGGTTTTGGTAGAATTGGGCGTTTGTTAGCAAGAGAATTAATGACCAAAATGGGCAAAGGTTCTCAATTACGTTTAAGAGCAATTGTAACTCGTGGCGAAATTACACAAGCTGTTTTAGATAAAAGAGCCTCTTTATTAAGTGTAGATTCTGTTCATGGAGATTTTTTAGGAACCGTAGAAACAGATATTGAACACAAAGCTTTAATTATAAACGGAACAACCGTTTTTATGATTACTGCAAATAATCCAGAAGAAATAGATTACACAGCATATAATATTAATAACGCATTAATTATTGATAATACAGGCGCTTTTAGAGATAATGAAGCATTAAGCAGACATTTAAAATCTAAAGGAGCAAGTAAAGTTTTAATCACGGCACCAGCAAAAGGAGTTCCTAATATTGTTCATGGTGTAAATCACAAACAGTACAATTCTGATAACATAGATATTTTTTCTGCGGCTTCTTGTACAACCAATGCAATTACACCAATTTTAAAAGTTTTAGAAGATAATTTCGGAATTAAAAAAGGGCATTTAGAAACCATTCACGCGTACACAAACGATCAGAATTTGGTAGACAATATGCACAATAAATCTAGAAGAGGAAGAGCCGCAGCTTTAAATATGGTAATTACAGAAACAGGAGCAGGTGCAGCAGTTTCAAAAGCAATACCGGCTTTGTCAGGTAAATTAACATCCAATGCAATTAGAGTTCCTGTACCTAATGGATCTTTAGCAATTTTAAATTTACAATTAAGAGTTCCAGTTTCAGCAGAAGCAATAAATTCAATTATAAAAAAGTACGCTTTAGAGGGCGATTTAGTAGAACAAATAAAATATTCGTTAGATCCAGAATTGGTTTCTTCAGATGTTATTGGTACAACAGCTCCATCAATTTTCGATAGTACAGCTACAATTACAGACAAAGAAACAATTGTAGTTTATGTTTGGTACGATAACGAATACGGGTATTCTCATCAAGTAATGCGTTTAGCAAAACACATAGCAAAAGTTAGAAGATTTACGTATTATTAGTAAAACTCTAGATGAATTCAATTTATTTTAAGAAAGTAAAATATTATCCTTAAATGTATGAAAAGTCCAAAATGATAAAATGTTTTGGGCTTTTTTTAGAAGCTATTTCCTGCTTTCACTACTCGCTTTTTTTGTAAAAAACAAAAAAGAGCTCAAACAGACCGTTCAATCAGGGCTAAGTTTTTTTATCAGCTTTTAGAATAATTATAAACCAATATCTTTTTTTTTGATTTTTTGCTAATAAAAGAAACCCTTCAAGTTTTATAAAAAAACTTAAAGGGTTTAAAAACATTTCCTTTTTCACTAAAAGGTAATAAAATCTGTTTTTAGTTCTTAAGCATAAAATAATTATTCTTCATCAAAAAAGGCAATATTAGCTTCAAATTTATCACTTAAAAACTCATTTTTACCCATCCAATAATCAGAAGTAATTAATTTATATTGGTTGTCATTTTTTTGAAGTTCCCAAATAACATCATTTGCTTCTTCAAACTTTTCTTCAGCACTTAATTGTTTGCCAAACAAACGTTTTATTAAATTATGACTATCTAAATTTTGAGTAATACTTTTTAAAACAATTTCTTTGGTAATATTGGTATCTGCATTTCCTTTAGGTGTAATTTCAAAATCTACAATAGTTGCTTTTGTGTTTGGAAATTTACCCTTAAATGCCTTGTTTAAAAGTTGGTTTATGGAAAAAAGTTCTTTGTGTAAACTAATTACGGGGTATTCTTCAGAAATTTTGTCAACTAACATTTCATAAGAAAGAGAATCTATTTGACCAGCATTTAAATTATCAGATAATCTATAATCTAATACAATGGTAGCAGCTTCACTTGGCTCTCTATCAGCAATTGCCATAAAAAGTAAATCTTGTAATTCTTTAAAATCATTCACTTCATCATTCGCAAAATCAAACCTTTTTAACAGCTCTTTAAAATCTTCTATTGTCCAAGCGTCAGAAAGTGCATCAACTGTAGAAATTTTATGTATTTTTATGCCGTATTTCATTAGGATTATTCCATATTTGAATATGCATTAAATGTACAAATTTTAAATATTAAAAAATAATTTTTCTTATCAAAATAATGACTATTCAAGAAAAAATAAATTTACTTAGAGAAGAGTTAAATAACCATAATTATAATTATTATGTGTTAGATAATGCAACCATATCAGATTTTGATTTTGATATAAAATTGAAAGAGTTAGAAAAATTAGAAGAAGAAAATCCAGTTTTTTTTGATTCGAATTCGCCAACGCAAAGAGTAGGAGGAGCAATCACCAAAAATTTTGAAACAGTTACTCATTTAAATAGAATGTATTCTTTAGATAATTCGTATTCAAAAGAAGATTTGTTAGATTGGGAAAAACGGATTCAAAAAATGCTTGGAACATCAGAAATAGAATATTCTTGCGAATTAAAGTTTGATGGAGCTTCTATAAATTTAACCTATGAAAACGGTCAGTTTATAAAAGCAGTTACTAGAGGAGATGGATTTCAAGGAGATGATGTTTCAACAAATATTCGTACCATAAAATCAATTCCTTTAAGTGTAAATTCAGATTTCGTCCGTAATTTTGAAATGCGTGGAGAAATCATTTTGCCTTTAGATGGTTTTATTAAAATGAACGAAGAACGTGTTGAAAACGGAGAAGAAGAATATAGAAACCCCAGAAATACTGCAAGCGGAAGTTTAAAATTACAAGATAGTGCAGAAGTTGCAAAACGTCCATTAGATTGTTTGTTGTATCAAGTAGTAACATCAGAAAGAAAATATAAAACGCATTTTGAAAGTTTAGAAAATGCAAGAAAAGTAGGGTTTAAAGTTCCTGAAACAATCGCTTTAGCAAAATCTATTGATGAAGTTTTTGATTTTATAAATAATTGGGATTTAAAGCGTCATGAATTGCCTTACGAAACAGACGGAGTTGTAGTTAAAGTAAACAATTTACAACAACAAGAAGAATTAGGCTATACAGCAAAAGCGCCAAGATGGGCAATTGCTTATAAATTTAAAGCAGAACAAGTTGCTACAATTTTAAATGAAATTACCTATCAAGTTGGTAGAACGGGTGCAATAACACCGGTTGCAAATTTAGAACCTGTGCAATTAGCAGGAACTACAGTAAAACGCGCTTCTTTGCACAATGCAGATCAAATTGAAAAATTAGATATTAGAGTAGGAGATACTGTTTTTGTAGAAAAAGGCGGAGAAATTATTCCAAAAATTATTGCTGTTGATTTGTCTAAAAGACCAGAAAATTCTGAGCCAACAATTTACGCTACAAATTGCCCAGAATGTAATACTCCATTAGTAAGAACAGAAGGTGATGCAAAACATTATTGCCCAAATGAGTTTGGTTGTGCACCACAAATTACAGGAAGAATTCAGCATTTTATCAGCAGAAAAGCAATGGATATTGATGGTTTAGGAGGTGAAACTGTAGATTTGTTACGCAAAGAAGGGCTAATTGAAAACTATGCAGATTTGTACGATTTAAAAGTTGAGCAAGTAATTCCGTTAGAAAGAATGGCAGAAAAATCTGCTCAAAATATGATTGAAGGAATAGAAAAATCAAAAAATATTCCTTTTGAAAAAGTTTTATTTGCACTTGGTATACGTTTTGTAGGAGAAACTGTAGCCAAGAAATTGGCAAAACATTTTAAATCGATTGATAAATTAATGACTGCTACTTTTGAAGAATTGATAAATGTTGATGAAATTGGCGATAGAATTGCGCAAAGTATTATTGATTTTTCCAACGATTTAGGAAACATTCAATTAATTAATCGTTTAAAAGCAGCTGGAGTTCAATTAGAAGTTTCAGCAGAAAGTTTGGAAAATCAAACAAATAAATTAGACGGACAAGTTTTTGTGGTTTCAGGCGTTTTTCATCAAATGAGTAGAAATGAACTTAAAAAAGCAATTGAAGATAATGGAGGTAAAGTAAGTTCTTCAATTTCTAAAAAGACAAATTTTATTATTGCTGGTGATAATATGGGGCCAAGTAAATTAACAAAAGCACAAGATTTAGGAATAGCAATAATTTCTGAACAAGATTTTATAGACAAGATTAATTAGAAGTATGGAAAGAAGCTAAGTTTTCTAGCTAATTATATTAAAAAAATCAAATTTTTAAGTTCTCTAAATCATTAATAAAATAACAGTATTTGAAAAAAATAGTATACATATATATAATGATATGTTCTTTTTCGGTTTTAGCCCAAAAAAGAGAAATAGATTCTTTGCCTAAAAGTTTAGAAGACTATGTATTTGTAAAACCTGGAGATACGTTAACAGTTCAGCTAAATGAGTTTTCAATATTACCAAAGCCAAAATTTAAATCCAAAGAAGATATTCGTTATTATTTATGGTTTCGTAAAAAAGTAATGAAGGCATATCCGTTTGCAAAATTGGCGTCAGAAAGATTAGATACTTTGAACAGTAGGTTAGAGAATATACAATCTAAAAGTAAAAAGAGAAAATATACCTTATTAATTCAGAAATATATAGAAGGCGAGTTTACAGAACAAATTAAAAAAATGACGAGAACAGAAGGTCGTATTTTAATAAAATTGATTCATCGTCAAACAGGTAAAACAGCATTTAATAATATAAAAGGCTTAAGAAGTGGCTGGAAAGCTTTTTGGTATAATTCAACAGCAAACATATTTAAGCTATCATTAAAAGACGAATATCATCCAGAATCTGTAAATGAAGATTTCTTAATCGAAGATATTTTACAGCGAGCATTTCAAGACGGAGTATTGAAGAAGCAAGAAACCAAACTAAATTTCGATTTTCAGACAGCAATTATAGAGAGAAAGGCAGAGGTCAATGTAGAAAAGTATAAAGAGATGTTTGCCAAGCAGCGAAAAAAGAAGAAGAAACCGAAAAAAGTAAAATAGAGTTTGTTTCTTTTTTCAGTGTGTTCCCTTTTTGTAGTTTATAAGGAGTGTTTTAGAATTAAATAATAAGCACGGATTTTAACGAACAAAAAGGTATTCTCATAAAAAAGGTCGGGCTTTGCATTATATCTTTTTATGCTAAATATAAAAGGTATTATTTTTTCACTAAAATTCAGGTAATAATATAGGTATTGGGTATTAATATACTGATAAAAAGGATGCCATTTCAATCCCTAACACAGTTGAATTAGAATTTAGAAGTCTGCTTTAAGCATTTATATAATGTATAAAGAAGTTTTTTTTAACGTTTATTTCCAATTAGAACGAGCAAGATTACTTTTTTTAAAAAAAATAAAATGACAATTTTAAGTTTTCAGAGAGTTGTAACTGACGATTTTTCTATTTATTAATTCCAAACACTCCTTTTTTTCTAACTGTTTATCTAGATAAAAAAAAGAATTCGAGATAAAGAATCATTTTTTTAAGAAGAATGAATAATTAAAAGGTCTGTATTTATTAAGATTCTAGTTGCTAAAAAGAGGTGGAGTAAAGAGTATTATTAGGAGTTCATCAAAAACAATCGAAAAAACTCAAAAAAGATTAAAAATAATTCTGAAG